>NZ_JZAM01000194.1:0-3014 GCF_000960595.1 Vibrio sp. S234-5 | reverse complement strand
CGCGCCTAACAAACTGCTTAAGAGGGATTCGCAATGCGTGGCATTTTCAGCATGCGGTGAGTTTTGTGATTAAGGCGGTGTGCGGTAGCTCTTGTAGTGCATTGCTCACCCCTTAGCAGGGCGTTAGGTTTACGAAGAGAAAAGCGTAATTGTTGGGGAAAAGATTCGGGGATTTCTCTAGCCATTCGTTTACGGATGTCAGCAAATCGGCTTGGTCTGTCCCAATCATCACGTTTCTTTCGCTTTTTATCATGCCAATGTTCGTGGGTTGCTTCATTGGAAATCGTAGTGGTTGGTTGAATGTTTCACTGGCGCAAAGGCGCTTTGGTTTTCTCAATCAAATCAGCAGAATACTTGTTTTAAGTTGATCGCATTTGGCTGCCAAATTGAGTGAAAGGTTTGGGTTTCGTTTATCGTAATGCGTTAAATGAGTGGTTCTTTGCCAAGTTAATGAATGCGAAACAGTAACACCTAACAAAAAATTCAAGCCTGACTACCAACGCGCGGCTGAATCTGCTCTAAAATGGTTTTGTGATTATGGCGCATTGCTTTAAGTGGCATTGTGCGTTGGTAGCAGCTTAATTTGGCGTTATGTTTAATCACCAAAAATCAGTGGATTATTGTTTTTCTTTGTTCCCTCGGCTGATTGGTTTTGTGTTTGTCGGCAAGTTGGCTTCAGCGGGCGCTGTTTTCCGGACACTTGTTCTTTGGCGCTGGAAATTCAGAGAATTGCCTCAATCAATTTTCGGGTAAGCGCGAGGTTAGGGCGGTTTGGCTCAATCAGAAATCAGTTTTAAGTTTCTAGTTGTCAAAGCTTGAAATGTTAAAAGCCCAAGTCTGCTTTTCAAAAGTTATGAGTCAATTCAGTTTTTTAGGTTTTGCCTTTTGTTTGTGAGTCAATGCTGAGTTAATCTCGGCTTTGGTAAAACGTAAGTCATTGAAGCTTAAACATAACAAACGGTTCAAGAGGGACAGCCAACGCGTGGCATTTTCACTATGCGTTGGTTCTTGTGGTTACGGTATTATGCGGAAGCTTGGTAATGGCGTTGGCTGCCCCTTAACCGGGCGTTATGTTTAATCACGTAAAATCAGTTGGTTGCATCTTTTCTTTGCATTTTCGGCTTTCTAATTTTGGTCTTGTCGGCAAGTTAACTTCGTTGTTCGCTGTTTTCTGGACTCCAATTCGTGGGCGCTAAAAGTTCAGAGAGTTGCCTCATTTAAGTTCAGTGCGTTTGTGAGTCGAATGAAGCGATCTTAGTTTCAAAGTTTGAGCTCAAGTTTTCGGTTTCTCACGCTAAAATTCAAAGTCATTACGACTAAATTTATGAGTTAATTCAGCTTTTTAGCGTCTGGTTTTGGTTTTCAAAGGTAAGTCGAGTTAAGCTCTTGGTTTCGTAAAACTTAACCCATTGAGTCTTAAACATAACAAGGCGTTTAAGAGGGATTCATGCCGCGTGGCATTTTTGGTATGCGGTTGGTTTTGGTGGTGAAAGTGGCTTGCGGAAGGTTGGTTTATGCGGCACTCACCCCTTAACGCAGCGTTAGCTTAAAACAATAAAAATCAAGTGGTTGTGGTCTTTTCTTTCTTCCTTTGGCAATTCGCCCAGGTTTTTCGGCAAATCAACATTGTTTGCCAATGTGAATCTTGAGTTGTTGCCTCAATTGAATTTTGGGATTGCGCGAGGTTAGCAAGCTTGGCTCAAAGTCGCTTTGGAAGTTTTGCTTTCGCTTTGAGTTTTCCGAAAGTGATTTATCAAAATTTGTTGATTTTCAAAGCAAATGAAAGGCCACAAAGTTTGCGTCATTTCGGGTTTTAAAAATCAAGCGGTTTGTTGGTTTCCCAAATCGGGTTGATCTTAGCTTTGGTAAATCTAAGGTGCTGAAATTTAAGCTAACAAACTGCTTAAGAGGGATTCGCAATGCGTGGCATTTTCAGCATGCGGTGGGTTTTGTGATTAAGTCGGTGTGCGGTGGCTTTTGCAGTACATTGCTCACCCCTTAGCAGGGCGTTAGCTTCTATCTAAAAAATCATCAAACGCTCAGGTTTAACGTTCTGAAAAATCAGCTTCATGCTTTGAAAAATCACGAATAAGCCTTTGTGTTTTAATCGGATATTCACGTGGCAGAAAGCGTTGATGATTCAGCAGTTTCAAAGTTGCTGAAAGCCAACAAGTTTCGATGCTTCCATGTTGTTGGATGTTCAACACGGTAAGCTTGGTTTCACAAATGGCTTCATCATTGCTGAAATTGTGCTTTCTTTGTCGCGGACTCTTAACCGTGGTCAACTTAGCCTTGACCGTTTTGAGTTTTGGCAGCCAACTTCACAGCTTTTGGCTCTGGACGTGTGTTTGTGTGATGTTTTTGCGTAAAATGCCTTTCAAGCAAATGTGTTAAAAGCCATTGTGAAACAATAGGCTACGAAGCTAACAAACGCCTCAAGAGGGACTGTCAACGCGTGGCGTTTCCAGTCCCATTGAGCCGCGGTGGTTTCAGTTGTTTTGATTGAGTTTTGTGGTAATGCGTTGCCAGCCCCTTAGGCGGGCGTTATGTGTAAAGGAATCTATGACAAAATTCATCAATCTTTTCTTGTGTCTACTTTCTCTAAACTGTCTGGCTGCTGAGCCGATAAAAGAATGGAACGAACTCAATGAAATGTATGCAAGACAGATGGAAAATGGTCTATATCTAGAAGCTGTTGATACATCGCTAAAACTCAATAATTTAGAGCCAACAGATACCACAGTGTTGTTGTATATAGTTTACTCGCATACAAAAGCTGGCTTATCCGTTCCAATTTGGGTTTTGGCTGAGCCATGGCCTAATAAATCGGTTAAGGACCGCATGAACAGACTTATTGCTGAATCAATAGGTTCAAACACATAACAAGGCAGGGCAAGATCATGAACATTTCTTGTACAACGCAAGGTTAAATTTGACCTGAAGCACGGTCTGTGATCTTATGCTCTTCTTTTGGGGAGCGACCATGAATATTAATACCATCAAAGCGCATTTCA
>NZ_JZAM01000193.1:0-206 GCF_000960595.1 Vibrio sp. S234-5 | reverse complement strand
GCCATTTGGCTCGCTTTAAGATTTACGCTTTGGAGTAGATATCACGCTCGCCTAGCCAGCGATCGATGATGGCGGCTGCATTGGTTGGGTAATTGTCGTGAATATGACGTGCAATACGCTGAACTTCTGGGATTAAGCGTTGATCTCGAACTAAATCGGCAATTTTGAAATCAGCCAAGCCAGTTTGTTTGGTGCCCAACAATTCG
>NZ_JZAM01000192.1:0-720 GCF_000960595.1 Vibrio sp. S234-5 | reverse complement strand
CATTCAGCCGCAGTGTTGAGTCTGCCGCTAATAGAGCTTTGCTTTTTATTAAAACCTTAGCGGCATAAAGCTCACCAGACTTTTGCATGCTAAATACGGGCTTCATTCTTGTATTGGCTTTCGGCAACAAGCGGGGCAGTTAGGTTTTAGTAAAGCGTAATGTGTTGCAGTTTGTGTCGTTACAAAACGGCAACTAACAAGGCACTCAAGCGGACTAAAAACAGTGGGCTACTGCGCTTCGCTTGTATTTTAGCCCACTATTTTTAGCCGCTTAGTGCGGCGTTAGTTGGCAACGAAATCTGTGGTTTAGTGAGTTTACTAAACTGGCGGTAGCGTGGGTAAAGGTTGAAAATCGAAGCGGTTATGGCTCTGTTTTTGTGTCGTGCTTTCGTCAATCGGTTTCCGCGTTACGAATTGATTTTTGTGATTGTTACGTTGCCGGTCGTTGGCAGTTTTGTGTAAACCAGCCGCGTTTAAGCTGGAAATTTGTAGCAGTTGGTGAAACGGTTTTTGTATAACCATTTCGTCAATACTGTTCTGCTTTAGCAAAGCTATTTTTTATTTGTTACGTTATCGCTTGTTTGTGCATCGTACAGGGCAAGATCATGAACATTTCTTGTACAACGCAAGGTTAAATTTGACCTGAAGCACGGTCTGTGATCTTATGCTCTTCTTTTGGGGAGCGACCATGAATATTAATACCATCAAAGCGCATTTCAG
>NZ_JZAM01000191.1:0-378 GCF_000960595.1 Vibrio sp. S234-5 | reverse complement strand
CCGTGCCCTGGAAAGAGGCGTGGGGTGGCTCGGGTTGCAAGAACATCGCTTCACCCGGTTGCAAGGTAATCACATTGAGCATCAATGGTGCGAAGAGGCCGATGTCGTTGGGATACTGCTTTTCCAATTCAACAAGCAAGGCAAAGAGCGGCAAATCAATCTGTTTTGCTTGGTGGATCAAAGCCGCTACGGCGTTGTTTTTCGTTTCACCTTGCAATGAAAGTAAGCCGGAGAAAAAGTCACTCAACCCTGGTTCGGTTGGGTTACTTGAGAGGGCATCAACAAATGGGCTCAACGCGTCAATCGCCAGTTCTGCAAAGCCATTTAGAATTTCGACGATAGCGCGAAAACCGTTCATCGCTTTGTATTCTGTTAGTG
>NZ_JZAM01000190.1:0-7009 GCF_000960595.1 Vibrio sp. S234-5 | reverse complement strand
CTCAATTGAGGCAACTGCTCAAGACTTGCGTTGGCAAACAATGCTGATTTGCCGAAAACCTAAACGAATGGCCGAAGGAAGAAAGAACAAGCAGCAAACAATGATTTTTAATGTTTTAAGCTAACGCAGCGTTAAGTAGTGAGGAACGCCACCACCCTACCTAAACCATTGTGCCGTAAACACTAAAGCTGAATCAAACCGAAAAAACCGAGCGTTGCGAATCTGCCTTAAACGCCTTGTTATGTTCGTAATTTGCAACGTATGCCTAACTTCAAAAGCCACAAATTCAAGGGTAGTAATATCATGCTGCCGATTAGCCACAAAGAGTCATGCAGATATGGGAAAACCACCCCACCTCTAAGAAGACTCCCCCCAAAGACAGCCTCTAGTAAGCCGCCAATCAACAGCAGAACGAAATACAAAGGGATATATACTACGGAAACTATCCATTGGAATATTTCTATTGAAATCATGTCATTATGAAGCAAGTACGCTAAATATGCTTGAGCAATAGAAAAGATGAAAGCTGCTAATATCATTCCTTGATTTCTCATTTTTCACCCTAGAACATAACGCCCGCTTAAGGGGCTGACAACGCTACTACCAAGTTTCCGCATAACACCGTAAACACAAAAACCAACGCATAATAAAAATGCCACGCGTTGGAAGTCCCTCTTGAAGCGTTTGTTAGGCATTTTCCAACGCATTGATATTATTAATTAATTCCCAGCATTCTAATGATTCGCCATCACTATCCACAGCAATATTTTTATAAATAAATCCATTTTTGCGAACAACATTGAGTGACGCCGAATTTTCAGAAGAGATTAATGCAAAGACAACTTTGACTAAACCAGATTCAAACGCAATTTGGCAAAGTTTGTTAACTGCAAATGTTGCAATACCTTTACCTTGAACCCCAAAAGCTACGTTGTAACCGATTTCAACTCGACACTTGAACGGTGGGTTCTTGAATCCACAACTACCAATTAGCTGGTCATTTGACTTTATAAAGTATGGTAAAGACCAAACTTCACAAATTGAATCACGATAATGATTAAGAGAGCGTTCTAAAACATGATTTGGTGGAATTCCGTCAATCATATACTTAAGCTCAGATTGACCATCACGCAACATTTTTAGCTCATGCTCATTTAGCTGAATGAGTTCCATAATTTCCTTATGCCTAACGCCCGGTTAAGGGGCAGCCAACGCCACTACCAAGCTTCCGCATAACACCGTAACCACAAAAAACCAACGCATAATAAAAATGCCGCGCGTTGGCTGTCCCTCTTGAACCGTTTGTTATGGCTAACAACTCACTGATTTATTGGATAAAGCTTTGAGAAAGGTCTATACGTTCATCTCGACATTCGTAAGAGCCCATTTCGAATTCTCGACAAATCCAAAGGCGATTTTCGTAAATTGTGCACATGAACGTTTCACGATCTAGAGCTGAACACCAACCATCTGACAAACGCAGCATCGTTTCTCCACCCCATTCATCGAATGCAATATGCTGCTCTGGCACACCTGTATCGGTAATGATCATAACCTCTAAACGGCAGCAACAAGCATGGCAGTTTGAGCACGATATTTCCGGATTTGATACATTTTTAATTGGGATTGTCATCGAGTTCTTCAGCGAGTTTAATCGCAGGATAGTACTCCAATTTAAACCAATTTAAACCAATTTACCGACATTAATGATGAACTAAACTTGATAGCCATAACGCCGCATTAAGCGGCTAAAAATAGTGGGCTAAAATACAAGCGAAGCGCAGTAGCCCACTGTTTTTAGTCCGACTTAAATGCCTTGTTATATAGCCATTTATTGCACAATGCGTTGGAAAACACAGCACGGTTAAACAGCCCTTTTAGATTTAATTTCACACTCACCGAAGTCAGTTGACGAACGAAGCCAAACCGTTTTTTTAAATACTATTTTCTAACACGGTTTTAAAAACCAGACACGCTACCGCACTTGAAGTGAAACAAGTTGGTAAGCAGCGAATAACATTTTGAGTGTTAGAAACACCGCTAGTTTAAACAATTTATCGACGAAGGAAACTACCCACTTCACAATAAACCAAACAAAAATCAGACTTGCAAAACCCAATGCCAAAACACTGCCCGAAAGCTATATAACGCCGCGTTAAGGGGTGCAGGCACGCAATACAAAAGCTACCGCACAGTGCCGTAATCACCGAACTCAACGCAAACTAAAAATGCCACGCGTGCCAAATCCCACTTTAACGCTTTGTTATGCTTAAGCTTCAACGCCCACATTTTTACCAAAACCAAGATTAACTCGACTAGGATTAGCTAACAAAAGGCAAAACCTAAGAAACTGAAATGACTCATAATTTTTGAAAATCAAACTTTGAAATTTGGCAGATAAAACTCAAAAACTTACTATCAAATTGCTGATTGAGCCAACTGCCCTAACCTCGTGCTTACCCGAAAATTGATTGAGGCAATTCTCTGATCTTTCAGCGCCAAAGAATGGATGTCCAGAAAATAGTGCCCACTGAAGCCAACTTGCCGACGAGCACAAAACTCAAAAGCTGAGGGAACAAAGGAAAACCATAAACCACTGATTTTAAGTGATTAAGCATAACGCCCAATTAAGGGGTGAGCAACGCTACCACCCAAACCTAACGCATTGTGCCATAAACACTAAACTTGAAGTAGAAGCAAAAATACCAAGCGTTGGGAATCCCTCTTAAATTGTTTGTTATGTGCGTAACTCGCTCAGGAACGCCTTTGCTTTTTTAGGGCTTGTTATTCTTACAAATTTGATATGACTATACTTCGGATCGTTAAGTAGTTCTGTGTAGCGAGACCGATTTTTACTGTACGTTTTTAGCGTCCAAAGAATGATAGAGTCTTTGCTAAGAAAAGACTTTCTGAACGACTCAACATTACCTGTTTTATCCCATAATTCCTGCTTGGTCACTGTACGAACTAAAGCCCTTTTCACAGCTTGAAACAACGTCCTTACAAAGGAGTAATCAACCCAAACAATGGTATCTACTCTGTTCCATTTTATTTCAGCAGTTCGGTTGTAGTTACCATCAAGAACCCAATGCTCGGCGCTTAACCTGTCAGCTAAATTAGCAAAGAACTCTTCATCTGAAGATTCTTGCCAATTGGGCTTCCAGAATATGGCATCCATTTCAACATAAGGGTACTTTAGCTCACTCGCAAGCTGGCGACTGAAAGTACTTTTTCCACTACCACTAGTGCCTATTACATTGATTCTTTTCATCGCATGACCTGATTTTTTGCCTTAGCACATAACGCTGCGTTAAGGGGTGCAGGCCCGCAATACAATGTTTCTGCATTTCACCTTAAACACAAAACTTAACGCAAACTAAAAATGCCACGCGGGCCAAGTCCCACTTTAATGCCTTGTTATGATTACGGTTTAAGAAAACCTACATGACAAAGAACCGCCGATTTTACGGCATTGCTCAAAACCATTACCAAGTTTTTAAGCTAAATTGACCGACAAATGCGATCAGCTTAAAGCTCGTGATTTTGCCAATCCTAACCCATCCAATCAAAGCGACTTTGAGCCAGAGAAACTCTCAACCGATATTTCCACAACTCCACAATGAAGCAACCCACGAACTTGGTTTGCGCGAGGCTGGCAATGACAAAGAATTTTGGATAATTGGACTCAAATTGCTGAATATCGATGAAGCTAAAAAGTCGGAGAAATCCCCAATCTTTTCCTCAAGATAGCTTTTTTGCTTTTGTAAACATAACGCCCTGCTAAGGGGTGAGCAATGCACTGCAAAAGCGACCGCACACCGCCTTAATCACAAAACCCCACCGCATGCCAAAAATGCCACGCATTGCGAATCCCTCTTAAGCAGTTTGTTATGTTTAAGCTTCAAGGGCTTACGTTTTACAAAACCAAGATTAACTCAGTGTTGACTCACAAACAAAAGCCAAGACTTAAAAAACTGAAATGACTCATAGATTTGAAAACAGACTTCGAATTTTGGCAATTCAAGCCCAAAAAATTGTGGTCAAAATACTGATTGAGCCAGCCGCACAAACCTCGAGCTCACTCGAAAATTGATTGAGGCAACACTCTGAATTTCCAGCGCCAAAGAATAAATGTCCGGAAAGCAGCGCCAAGTGAAGCCACTTTGCCAACGAGCACAAAATCAACAAGCCGAGGGAGCAAAGAAAAGATACAACCAACTGATTTGACGTGATTAAACATAACGCCCGCTTAAGGGGCAGCCAACGCCACAACCTACTTCCGGCATAACGTCGTAACCACAAAAACCAACGCATGGTAAAAATGCCGCGCGTTGGCTGTCCCTCTTGAAGCGTTTGTTAGGGCTATGCTACACGCCACTTGTTGTCTTGCTCTTCTAAATGTAACTCTGCCATTGTTGATTCAATTTCTGAATCTGAAAGCATATTTAGCAAAAGACCAATTTGGCTATCGTCGTCATTGAACTCTGCATACAATGCACGAAGAGTCACATCGGCTGTCCTTGGAATGACTGACTGCCCCTTTTCCCAGCGAGCAACTGTTTGAGTGTCTACTCCTAACAAGTTACCCAGCGCCTTTTGCGACATATTGAGCTCGATGCGAATAAACTTGAACTCTTGATGAGAAATAGGCCTTACTTGAGACACTATGTTTCTACCGATAAGAGCGTGCAACTCATAAAGGTTGTCGATACTAACAAATTCTTCATCATCTACTTTGTCGATAGTAAAGCCATTTGTTAAATAAACATACGGTAGACCACATTCTTTATAGTGATACATATTAGCCCCTTTACTTAACTATAACCGTAACAACAAATGCAGATGGATCGTTTTCGTGTCTCTTTAGGGAAACAACAACTTCTACGATTTCACCGGCAGCCATACCTTGAAGGTTACATTTCCAGTCACCTCTAGGTGTTTGATGAGGAGCTTCCGTTATTCTACTGTGCTTATTGCTAAGTACCTGAAATACTTGCATTCGAGTCACACCACGTTGTTCCATGCGTTCTCTCGCATGAGAACTAATGTAAACTCTCGCTGTATGATTACTTGCCAGTTCATTGATGAGTTTCTTTGCTGACGCTGAGGTCAGCGGGAACTCATCTATTCCCTCAAGTTTATTATCTGACATACGGACTACCTATCAATTTGATAGCTTCGATTATGAGCGAGAAAAAGATTAAACGCAAGATTTGATGAATAGCCCTAACGCCCGGTTAAGGGGCAACCAACGCTACTACCAAGCTTCCGCATAACACCGTAACCACAAAAAAACAACGCATAGTAAAAATGCCACGCGTTGGTTGTCCCTCTTGAACCGTTTGTTAGTTGAATTTTTCCACTGACCTACATTTAGGGAAAGAGGAACAACCCCAAAACTGTTTACCTTTATCTTCACCACGCTTTGTTTCACGCGCAACCATATCAGAGCCACAACGTGAACATTGCTTTATGTTTTCTTTTGAAGCAACCAACTCTTTAACATGTTGCCTATGCTTTAGATCTGTAACCACGCCTTTCTTGAGCTTAACTTCGTTGATGGCCGAAATAATTTGAGCGTATTCAGCATCTGAAAATACTGGCTGGATGAACTGCTTAATGTAATCCAAGCAACCTCGTGCGTAAGTAACATTATTAGGCATATCAGTTTTAAACGTACTATCACCAATAAAAACGATGACCGAATGTAACTTAGATGAATCTATACCCAACAATGATTCAAGGGCTTTGATATGTTTATAATTTTGATGGAGAGGATTCTGAAATTTGGAAGTATGCCGATAGATTTTTTGAGTCCATTGTTTTTGACTTCTTGAGCCAAAGATCCACCCTTTCATATTTTTTGTTTCAACAACAAAAATACCAAACTTAGATACAACAACGTGGTCAATTTGTGTTGTGCCATCTTCTGTGGGTAAAGTTACATCTTTTATTAACGTGTAGTCTGATTCAGATAACTGTGACAGCAATCTGTTTACCAAATACTCGCCAAACAGACCTTTAAACCATCGACTCTTGAATATCGAAACGATAAGTAACAGAGGTATGATGTACCAAACTTGAACTAAAGCACCCGATAGTAATCCTAAAATATCCACGAAACTTCCTTATTCAACTAACGCCGCGTTAAGGGGTGAGTGCCGCATAAACCAGCTTTCCGCAGACCACTTTCACCATCAAAACTAACCGCATACCAAAAATGCCACGCGGCACGAATCCCTCTTGAACGCCTTGTTATACCGTTCTTATAGCGCTAGAATGACCTTTATAAAGACCACTTAAAGGACTCAATAAATGACCGCTAGAATCTTAGCCGATGTAGCTGCAAGTATTACTGAATTAAAAGCTAATCCAATGAAAGTTGCAACAAGTGCATATGGTGAACCTGTCGCTGTACTTAACCGAAACGAACCTGCTTTTTACTGTGTTCCAGCAAAAGCATACGAAATGATGATAGATCGACTCGATGATCTCGAACTATTAGCTATTGCAAGAGAACGAGAGTCTGAAGAAAGCATTTCGGTAAACATCGATGACCTATAAACTTGATTTCAAAAAGAGCGCCTTAAAAGAATGGAAAAAACTTGGCTCTACACTACAACAGCAATTTAAAAAGAAACTCATTGAACGCTTAGAAAACCCACATGTACCAGCATCAAAACTCTCTGGCGCTGATAACATGTATAAAATAAAGCTACGTCAGTCTGGCTACCGTCTTGTTTACCAAGTAAAAGATGACGTTATCGTGGTAACGGTCTTAGCAGTTGGAAAACGAGAGCGAAGTGATGTTTACCGTAGCGCAATGAAACGATTAGATGACTGATTAATATACCAATCAATGCCTCTTTTTTCGGCAAGGTATAACGCCCGCTTAAGGGGCAGCCAACGCCACTACCAACTTACTGCATAACACCGTAACCACAAAAACCAACGCATAGCAAAAATGCCACGCGTTGGCTGTCCCTCTTGAAGCGTTTGTTATAACACA
>NZ_JZAM01000019.1:0-563 GCF_000960595.1 Vibrio sp. S234-5 | reverse complement strand
TATCCTTTACGACTACATGGTCAAGTGCATGCAGGAGTTAGCGAAAGCGGAACCTGATATCGATGCACTCCTGCCTTGGAACTTCAAACACTAACAATATCGCCCCGTGGGTTCATGGGGCGGATACCAAAAAACAACGCATAATAAAAATGCCACGCGTTGGCCGTCCCTCTTAAACGCTTTGTTATAAGCAAATAACACCTTGATTTAATTGATTTTCAACTGTTCAGGACTAGATAAAACCCATGCGCTATTATGAGCTTCAAAACCAATTTTCGGATAATAACCTTGCGCTTTCGGCGCTGACAGTAAAACCAATTTACAGCTTTGGCTCAACTCTTCTTTAGTCACTAAGATCAGATATTTACCTATACCATTGGATTGAACGCTTTCATCAACGGCTAAATCAGACAGATAGCAACAATAATGAAAATCTGGTTCATCCGGAAAATCGATACTTCGCCTCATGACTGGCTTTGATTTTTAACTCAAAAAATTCCCAATCACGATACCCATAGGCGACTTTGTTCAGCGTCTTTATTCGGTTGTTCACACCCTCTACT
>NZ_JZAM01000189.1:0-389 GCF_000960595.1 Vibrio sp. S234-5 | reverse complement strand
GCTTAGCGAGGTTCACCGCGATATGCTCAGGGACGACCATCAAATGTTCACTTGAGACTTGGCGATTAACCGCCGCCGAGAAAAATGGGACTTTAAATGTGATATGTCGCGCCAACCCCATCTCTTTTAAAACCGTGTCGGTGCTTGAATCTTTATCGCCGCCACCCGTGACTTTTATGTGCGAATAGCTGAGTAAAGCATCCACCGTTAGCTCTTTACAACTCGCTAGCGGGTGAGACGCTTTCATCAAACACACCGAGGTATCAGAACCGATATTCACGCTTGAAACACCTTCTGGTTTTGAAGGGTACATGGACGATGCGATGTGGATACCCAGTTCATGCAACTTATCGAGAAAATCTGGTTGCCATAAGCGATAAGCCATATCC
>NZ_JZAM01000188.1:0-3852 GCF_000960595.1 Vibrio sp. S234-5 | reverse complement strand
TAGAGCAATAATGGAAAGGGCCGCGTATTCCAAAGCGATGGTAAAGAAGTGAAGTTGACATTAACTGGCTATTTTTGGCGATATGGTATCAGAAAAGCCATTCAGGTATCGATTTTCCGGATGAACCGAAAATCTGTCACTGAGCGAGCCACACCGACAAGTTGACCGTTCAGCCATGCGGACACAATTAAATTAGAGTTGTCGAGCATACCCTGAATAGTTGACTCATTATCCAAAGGACGACGCTCACCCAATGAAGTTTTCTTCAGTAAAGTCACGAATTGTTCAACTGAGATTGGATGGTTTACTTTGTACTCGATTTCCATTTTTCATCCTCTGGGGCTGAATTTGCTTATAACGCCCGGTTAAGGGGCTGACAACGCAAAACACTGAACTCAAAATAACAACCGTAATCACAAAGGCCGATTTGAACAAAAACCACCACGCGTTGGCAGTCCCTCTTTAACCGTTTGTTATGCAAATTCAATGAGATAAATAGAATTTACACGACCAAAAGCCACAATTGCAATGGTTGAGTGATTCAAGAATCAACCCAAGCAAGGCTTTCAGCAAGTGCGAAATGATCGGATAACTTGCCCTTTCCACACTTTGCGTACGCTGGTTTGACAACAAGCCAGCGCCAAAACTGATTGAGGCAAACAAAGAACTTTGCTTGTTTTACGGCTTGAGTTGACCACGAATCTGAGGGTAAAAATGCTTATTTTCCGACAACACAAAGCGAATGGCCGAAGAAATCCCAAAAGATTGAACCCTTAAATTTACCTGAGTGCATAACGCCCGCTTAAGGGGCAGACAACGCTACTACTAGCTTTCCGCATAACACCGTAATCACAAAAACCAACGCATAGTAAAAATGCCACGCGTTGGCTGTCCCTCTTGAAGCGTTTGTTAGGCGATTTCTTCGACGATCGAGTCATTCAGATACCTGATTGGAAATCCGATACTATAATAATCGAAGTAATATTCAGATGCCTGCGTAGAGATCAACAACATTCGATGAAGTAAACACTTTAAAATTTCGATATTTCTAATTTGAACTGCAAACGCATTCTCATCGACAGCTTTGCCATGCGCGGCATTGTTACGCTCTTTCCATGCAGATTTTTCTAGGGCACTAAGTACTATACCAAGATTCTCGAAAAAACGTTCTGATATCACACTTTGAGGGGTTTGATTTAAATTATTGATTTTATTAACAAGAACAGAATATTCTTGTTCAGAAACATTCAAAGCTTTGGCTACCTCAAGTGTTTTTTCTCTGAAAATTTTCCACTCAGATTTTTGAATTAATTTTTTAGGAAAATCTTGAGAATGCTGGCTGACGTAAGCAGATTGGAATGCTTCTATGCAAGCACCAAAGTGTACGCCAGCCATATGTATAGGAGCATCTAAAGCATGCCAATAACCCCAAAGAACGTGCTTTAGGTTGTAATTTTCATAGTTTGCATACATTGATTTAACTAGCCTATTCATCTCGATTTGACCCAATTCAAGATTAGATTGCCCTAAAGGAGCTGGCATTGACGCATGATAAGAGTCTTTTCTCACTTTAGAGTAATTAGCTTTGAATGAGAGCTCAACGTATCTGTAATCACTATTTAAAATGGCATAGCCGTGATAGTGAATTTGCTTACCGAGACCAAAAGCAATACAGTCGCGAATTTTATTGCGCACCTCTAGAGATTGAGGTGTTAGATACACGATTACTGCATCATTGATCTTGCTATCACTCTTGCTCTTAGTTAATGAAATTAAATATAGTTTAATACCTTCAATATCTAAAAATAGAGCGGCGCGACTGGAGGAATTATTATTACTTGAATCTTCTATATTAAACTCGTTTTCGCCATTACCAAGTTTTATAACATCGGTTTTTGTATGTGAAACACTAAAGTGATTAGGGAAACGATATCCAGATTCTACATTTGAAACATACTCGATTTGAAAATCGCTTATGCTTTGAGCTTTAAATTTGCAATATAGCTCATCAACAGAACTAACCTCAGTTATTTCGTCAATTCCAGCAGCATAGTTTTGTTGCCTTGTATTCGAAAACGGCTGAATACCTCTTAGTTCAATAACTGCTCCGTCATATGACTCTAGTATTGCTTTGTCATCATTGACTCTTATCGTTCCAGCCTGATCTTCAACAGCATCAGCAATAGCCGAGCCATTTGATATGGTCGTTAGCTCAATGTTGCCGTTAGGCAAATATTTAATGCTCTGCCTCTTTATCGGGTGATGAAGCGGACCATACTCGACAAATTGCAACACCACAAGCTGTTCGAAAAGAGAATCAATTTCAAAATTAAAGAATTTACTCAAAGTTACTCCTATTTGCCTAACGCCCGGCTAAGGGGTTGACAACGCACCGCCGAACTCAAAAAACACACTGTAAACGCTGAACTTCAATTTTGCACCAAAGCCGCCACGCGCTGGCAATCCCTCTTGAGCCGTTTGTTATGCAAATTCAATAAGATAAACTAACTTTACTCGATCAAAAGCCACGATTGCAATGGTTGAGTGATTCAAGAACCAACCCAAGTAGGAGCCGTGATAAATAAGCCGCCAAAACAAAGTCCACCGTTCAACAACAAACCAAGCTTTTGAATGAGACAAACTCAACAAGCAAGACTTTCAGCAAGTACAAAATGCTCGATAAACTTGCCCTTTCCACACTTTGCGCACGCTGAATTGGCAGCAAGCCAACGCTAAAACTGATTGAGGTAAACAAAGAATCTTGCCTGTTTTACGGCTTGAGTGAACTACGAATTTTAGGGTAAAAATGCTCATTTGCCGACAACACAAAACGAATGGCCGGAGAAATCCAAAAAGATTGAACCCCTAAATTTACCTGAGTTGCATAACGCCCAATTAAGTGGTGAACAACGCACTGGCCAAGCCGCTGCATTGCACCATAAAACACTTTACTCAACGCATAGTAAAACTGCCACGCGTTGAGAATCCACTTGAATTGCTTGTTATGTGAATTTTACCGTGAATTCAAAGTAAACCACCGTAGAAATGAAGAGATTTGAATAAGTTACGTACAAAAACGATGCTTACCAAAACCTAAATTTCACAGAGATCTTAGCCAAAGAGAGCCACTTACAGAATCAACAACAAAGAAAGCGCCCTTTCAGCCACAACAAAACCTTTTGCTTCACCAGACTTTCAGAGCTGAATTTCAGCAAGTGAATCAGTCAAAAAGACATTTCAATTAAAGCGATTTTAAACTGACAAAATTCAACACAAACCAGACCCAAAACTAAATTGAGGCAACCCAAGAACCTTGAAAACGATCAATCTCAGGTTGTTCAAGAATCCATTTCGACCAAGCCAACCTGCCGAAAACACGGAACAAATTATCAATGAAATCGTAGCTTTGACCTTACAAACTCATCCAACACATAACGCCCGGCTAAGGGGTTGACAACGCACCGCCGAACTTAAAAAACACACTGTAAACGCTGAACTTCAATTTTGCACTAAAGCCGCCACGCGTTGGCAATCCCTCTTGAGCCGTTTGTTATGTGATTTTTCGTTTTAACTCCATTTCTTGCTCTTTGAACAAAACGTAATCACTAGATTTTCTACTCTTCGCCGCTGTAAACCATTGAACCCCAGTTTCATCTAAGTGATTAAACTCTAAACGAAATTCATACTTATTACTGCTAACAAAACCCAAAAATGCACCGAATACAGTATCCGCCCCATGAACCCACGGGGCGATATTGTTAGTGTTTGAAGTTCCAAGGCAGGAGTGCATCGATATCAGGTTCCGCTTTCGCTAACTCCTGCATGCACTTGACCATGTAGTCGTAAAGGATA
>NZ_JZAM01000187.1:0-761 GCF_000960595.1 Vibrio sp. S234-5 | reverse complement strand
AGAGGGTGTGAACAACCGAATAAAGACGCTGAACAAAGTCGCCTATGGGTATCGTGATTGGGAATTTTTTGAGTTAAAAATCAAAGCCAGTCATGAGGCGAAGTATCGATTTTCCGGATGAACCGCTTTTCTGATACCATATCGCCAAAAATAGCCAGTTAATGTCAACTTCACTTCTTTACCATCGCTTTGGAATACGCGGCCCTTTCCATTATTGCTCTACAGAGTTTGATGGTGACGCGACCATCTTTCACGTAGCACACAATCCTCATATTAAATGTCCATCATGTCGTAGTCGTGATGTCATAAAAAAAAGGAGGTAAGGTTCGCCGTTTTATCGCTACGCCAATCGGCACTAGCCCCTGTTACATCCAGATAGCAAACCAGCGGATTGAATGCCGAGCTTGTAATACACTCGGGTATTTGCCGCTTAACTTTGTTCCTCGTCCCAAAGTGCGTTACACAAAGGGCTTTGAACAGTATGTTCTCTCGCTGTCAGCATTGAACGTCACCATCAATGCCATTGCCAAGCTATGTGGTGTCTGTTGGGATACAGTGAAAGATATTCAGAAGCATTACCTGCAAAAGCGATACTCTCAACCTTGTCTTAAAAACGTCACTCACATTGGAATTGATGAGATTTACTGTGGCTCAAAAAGTGGCTTCATGACGGTTGTGATTGATATGAAGACAAGTGCCGTCATTTATACAGAGAAAGGAAAGAAGGCCGAAAGCCTTGACGGTTTTTGGAAACGGAAGCT
>NZ_JZAM01000186.1:0-4652 GCF_000960595.1 Vibrio sp. S234-5 | reverse complement strand
TAAGCATAACAAAGCGTTTAAGTGGGATTTGGCACGCGTGGCATTTTCAGTTTGCGTTGAGTTCGGTGGTTACGGCACTGTGCGGTAGCTTTTGTATTGCGTGCCTGCACCCCTTAACGCGGCGTTAGCTTAAAACAATTAAAATCAATTGGTTGTGGTCTTTTCTTTCTTCCTTTGGGCATTCGTTCAGGTTTTTCGGCAAATCAGCATTGGTTGTCAAAGCGAGTTTTGGGTTGTTGCCTCAATTGAATTTTGGGATTGCACGAGGTTAGGAAGCTTGGCGCAAAGTCGCTTTGGAAGTTTTGCATTCGCTTTGAGTTTTCTGAAAGTGATTTCTCAAAATTTTCGGTTTTTCAAATAGCATGAAAGGTCACAAAGTTTGAGCCAATTCGGGTTTCAAAACTCAAGTGGTTTGTTGGTTTTCCAAATCAGGTTAATCTCGGGCTTAGTAAATCTAAGGTGCTGAAATTTAAGCTAACAAACTGCTTAAGAGGGATTCGCAATGCGTGGCATTTTTAGCATGCGGTGAGTTTTGTGATTAAGTTGGTGTGCGGTAGCTTTTGTAGTGCATTGCTCACCCCTTAGCAGGGCGTTAAGTTTTATTCGGAGAATACATGATAAAAATTGGTAACTTAGAAGTGATCTTGTCAGAGCAATTGTTGATTCCCAAACAGGAAGATTGCTACATCGATTATGATGATGGACAAGGTAACAATTTCGCCCTCAAAATTAAATTTGAAGAGACCGACGAGAAAGATGAAAAAGGAGAGAGGGCTAGTTCTTTCCGTGTCGAGCCGCAATCAGATTGCGGCCTGTTAATCTTTACCAACTGGCTTGGTGTTATGGGACGGTCTTTCAATAAACCTGTAGCGATTGGCAAGATGGAAACGGATCGAGAACTGTTCATTAATGCACATGTGTCTTCTAACGCCAACACTTATAAAGCACACTTTCAACTAATGTTGGGGGATGTTATCAGTGAATGACAATAGGCAACCTAGACGTTCTAAATTCAACTCTGTAAACGTACAAGAAGTGCATAGCAATGTTGAACAGGAAGTTATTGAGATAACAACTGACAAGTTAAAAATAATTCTTATAGAGCACTTGGACTCTTTGCTAAAAGGTTCATCATGGCAAACACCATTAAGCATACTAATTACTGTTCTAATCGTATTTTGTACTGCAAACTTTCAGCCTTTTCTTACTTTGAGCGCGGACTCTTGGAAAGCCATATTTGTTCTACTGGGAATTGGTAGTGCAATTTGGTTACTGTATGCGTTATCACAAATGAAGAAAAAACAATCAGTTGATGACTTTTTAGATCGCGTCAAAAATAAAACTTAACAAACTGTTTAAGAGTGATTCGCAACGCGTGGCATTTTACTATGCGTTGCATTTAGTGTTTAAGGTGGTATGCAGTGGCTTTGGTATTGCGTTGCTCACACCTTAACAGGGCGTTATGTTTATCGGAGAAGTTCATGGTCAATTGGCCTTGTATTCTGAAATTAGATGGTGACGATGAGCTTGTTTATTTGGGCTCTGAGGCTGATTTGAATTGCGAGTGTGTGGATCTGATCGTTAGTCCGAGCGATCGAGTCATTGATTCTGAAGGTTTTGTCTATTCAATAGTTTCAGATGGATCAGCAGTTAACTTGATTGAAAACTCAACCCAGATTTCAGCAGAGGAAGCGTCTAGATTGATTCAACGTCATGAGTTCTGTTTAGCGGAAGTCTGTTTGACAAAAATTCAGTTTGAAACAGTCGCGGAAGCATTTAACTGTTTGAAATCTTAGGCCAGATAAACATAACAAACGCCTCAAGAGGGACTGTCAACGCGTGGCGTTTCCAGTCCCAATGAGCCGCGGTGGTTATGGTTGTTGTGTTTGAGTTTAGTGGTAATGCGTTGCCAGCCCCTTAGGCGGGCGTTATGTTTAATCACCAAAAATCAGTTGGTTGCATCCTTTCTTGCTCCCTCGGCTTGTTGGTTTTGTGTTTGTCGGCAAGTTGGCTTCGTCTGGTGCTACTTTCTGGACATCTATTCTTTGGCGCTGGAAATTCAGAGAATTGCCTCAGTCGATTTTCGAGTAAGCGCGAGGTTGGTTCGGCTGGCTCAATCAATATTTTGATCACAGGTTTTTGTGATTGAATTGCCGAAATTCAAAGTCTGTTTTTCAAATCTATGAGTTGTTTCAGTTTTTTAGGTCTTGGCTTTTGTTTGTGAGTCAAAGCTGAGTTAATCTTGGTTCTGGTAAAACGTAAGTCATTGAAGCTTAAACATAACAAACGGTTCAAGAGGGACAGCCAACGCGCGGCATTTTTATCATGCGTTGGTTTTTGTGGTTACGGTGTTATGCGGAAGCTTGGTCATGGCGTTGGCTGCCCCTTAACCGGGCGTTATGCAAATATTCAAATTAGCCCATTTCCCAGTGCTTATATCTTAGGCTGCGGATGTAAATAAATTGGCTAACTGGTTAAAGCATTCTGGTAAACTGCGTCCAAACTAAGCATTATTATTAGGACCCAAGCAATGAGCCAAGAGCAGCAAAACAACCCTTTGCACGGTTTAACCTTAGAGAAAATTCTTGTTCGTTTACAAGAGCACTATGGCTGGGAAGGGTTAGATAGAGAAATCAAAATTAACTGTTTTTACAGCAATCCATCAATCAAGTCTTCTCTTAAGTTTTTGCGTCGTACGCAGTGGGCGAGAGACAAGGTTGAGGCTTTGTATATAGATACATTTTGCCGTTAAGAACATTTGCATAACAAAGCGTTAAAGAGGGATTCATGCCGCGTGGCATTTTTGGTGTGCGGTAAGTTTTGGTGGTGAAATGGTATGCGTAAACTTGGTTTAGGCGGCATTCACCCCTTAACGCGGCGTTATGCTTAATCACCAAAAATCAGTGGTTTATGTTTTTTCTTTGTTCCCTCGGCTGGTTAGTTTTGAGTTTGTCGGCAAGTTGGCTTCAGTGGGCGCTATTTCCCGGACAATTATTCTTTGGCGCTGGAAATTCAGAGCATTGCCTCAATCAATTTTCGGGCAAGCGCGAGGTTAGGGCGGCTGGCTCAATCAGAAATTTGATCTTAGTTTTATGGTCTTGGATAGCTGAAATTCGAAGTATGTTTTTCAAAACTATGAGTTGTTTCGGTTTTCTATGTTTTGGTTTTTGTTTATGAATCAAAGTCGAGTTAATCTTGGTTCAGGTAAAACGTAAGTCATTGAAGCTTAAGCATAACAAAGCGTTCAAGAGGGACTTGGCACGCGTGGCATTTTCAATTTGCGTTGGGTTTAGTGGTTAAGTTGTCATGCGGTCACGTTTGTAGTGCGTGCCTGCGCCCCTTAACGCGGCGTTATATAGCTTTCTAGCAGTGTTTTAGTGTATGGTTTCATAAGTCTGATTTGAGTTTGGTTTTTTGCGGAGCGAGTATTTCCTTCGTTCATAAATTTTCTAAATCAGCAAATTTAGCATCACCTAAAATGTAATTCTCAGCTCACCAACTTGTGTCATTCCAAGTGCGGTAGCGTGCGTGGTTTTTAAAACCACGTTAGTAAATCGTATTTTAAAATGGGTTTAGCTTCGTTCGTCAACTAGCTTTATCGAGAGTGAAATCAAACCTAAAAAGGGCTGTTTAACCGTGCTGTGTTTTCCAATGCATTGTGCAATAAATGGCTATATAACAAGGCATTTAAGTCGGACTAAAAACAGTGGGCTACTGCGCTGCGCTTGTATTTTAGCCCACAATTTTTAGCCGCTTAATGCGGCGTTATACGAAATTAAATAAGTACAGGAGTACACATGAAAAGACATTTCGACATAATTGGAGCACCTTTTAATCAACTGGGTTTTGTGACAACTCAAGAAAATACAGTTGATGGTTTGCGACGAATGGATGAAATGTCATGGGTAGGACTCACTGATTGGATCCAAGTCAGAAATGATAGGTGGGGTGCTGATATCATTGACCAAGGTGATGTTGAAATCTCCGATAAGGTTTATTCTTTGATTTCCTGTGGTAGCAAAGATGAAGCATTACGAATTTACGCGCATGACCTAAAAAGAAAGGTGTTGGAAAGTTATTCGAATAATCGGATCCCCATAACAATTGGTGGCGACCATTCGATAGCGGTTGGAACCGTTCAAGCAGTCCTTAGTCATTATCAAAAGGACAAAGGTAAAAAAATTGCGATTGTTTGGGTTGATGCTCATGCGGATTGCAATAATACACTCGACAGTAATTTGCACGGTAAGCCGCTAGCATTATTGATGAATCAATATGTTCATAACGGTTGGTCAATTCCTCAGGAGATAGCTTTACAGCCTCAAGATGTTTTTTATGTAGGTGTACGAGATTTAATGCAATGTGAACATCAGCTGATAAAAAAGCTCAACATGACCAATATCGACATGATGTGTATTGAACAGCAAGGGTTTGATGTTGTAGTTCGGACCTTAATGGAAAAGTTAGAGAATGAGTATGACGGCATTTATTTGTCATTCGATTACGATGCTTTAGATGGTTCTCTGGTTCATCCGGAAAATCGATACTTCGCCTCATGACTGGCTTTGATTTTTAACTCAAAAAATTCCCAATCACGATACCCATAGGCGACTTTGTTCAGCGTCTTTATTCGGTTGTTCACACCCTCTACT
>NZ_JZAM01000185.1:0-1086 GCF_000960595.1 Vibrio sp. S234-5 | reverse complement strand
ACCGAGCAAGACTTTCAGCAAATGCGAAATGATCGATTAACTTGCCCTTTCCACACTTTGCACCCGCAAAACTGACAACGCGCCAACGCTAAAACCAATTGAGGCAAACAAAGAAATTTGCCTGTTTACGGTTTGAGTTAACCAAGAATTTGAGGGTAAAAATGCTCCTTTGCCGACAACACCAAACGAATAGCCGGAGAAACCCCTAAATTTACCTGAGTTGCATAACGCCCGGCTAAGGGGTTGACAACGCACCGCCGAACTCAAAAAAACACACCGTAAATACTGAACTTCAATTTTGTACTAAAGCCGCCACGCGTTGACAATCCCTCTTGAGCCGTTTGTTAGGCCAACCAATTGACACCGGCACTTTCACAACCAAAGAACGAGCTTTTTTGTAAACTTGAAACAAACTAACCGATTCATTTATAAACCAAAATGCTGAATCAGCAAAGAAACAAAAAACTAAAATTGAGCGATTTGGAAGAAAAGTGACGAGCGTAGCATTCTCGGCGGACGTTTGGATGCTGAAGGTTATTTTGCCGCTAAACTCACAACGAAAAGCAACTCAACGCGATCAAGAAACAACAAATATGTGATGATTATTTATTGCTTAACTTAAGCCAGAAAACATGGAATTTACCGCTCAATTCCAACTCGATTTAGCTGATAAAAACTCACTTTGCCTAACGCCGCATTAAGCGGCTAAAAATAGTGGGCTAAAATACAAGCGAAGCGCAGTAGCCCACTGTTTTTAGTCCGACTTAAATGCCTTGTTATATAGCCATTTATTGCACAATGCGTTGGAAAACACAGCACGGTTAAACAGCCCTTTTAGATTTAATTTCACACTCACCGAAGTCAGTTGACGAACGAAGCCAAACCGTTTTTTAAATACTATTTTCTAACACGGTTTTAAAAACCAGACACGCTACCGCACTTGAAGTGAAACAAGTTGGCACGGCTTGCGCATGAGTTAAATAATTGTTAAGTCCCAAATAACACGTGCTCTCGAAACTCTGTATTTAACGCACATTTTAATTGCCGCCTTTTCAAAGTGCCTTTCATTTCTACTAACTTTATCAA
>NZ_JZAM01000184.1:0-4700 GCF_000960595.1 Vibrio sp. S234-5 | reverse complement strand
CCCCGTGAAGCCGAGCTTGAAATCGGCAACTACATGGTGTTTTATAATGAAGAGCGTAACCATCAAGGACTCAATAACCTCACTCCTGATGAGGCCTACTTCGGTAGGCAAAGATACGCAGCATGAGCTGGGTCAACCACTTAAGAAATGAGCTTATGTGTCCAACCATTGGGGTCCACTTCTCTAGTTTTGGTTTAGGCTATGGTTATTCCTTTACTGATAGCCTAATAATTATCGCGGAAAAATAAACATAACAAAGCGTTCAAGAGGGATTCGCGCCGCGTGGCATTTTTGGTATGCGGTTATTTTTGTGGTGAAAGTGGTTTGCAGAAAGTTGGTTTAAGCGGCACTCACCCCTTAACGCGGCGTTATACGCAAAGGCGAAAAATGGATAAATTCGAAATTCGTGCCGATGAAAATGGTATAGGTAGTGTCTTAATCTTAAAAGACTCTTGGTCAGATAATGTCTTGGAATATATGCTTTCTAACGAAATTAGAGCGCTTCGTTTGACGGACTCCTTCGGCTTCAAAGAGCGAGACATTTCATTCATATCACAGCTTACGTTTCTGAAAAGTTTGGAGATATACGTTTGGGATGCAACTGGGTTGAAGAGTCTTGAGGCTTTGACACAGTTGGAAGTTTTAGGCCTTCAGTGCAAAAGCCAACAAAAAATAGATTTTACGCGTTTTTCCGATTTGAAGGTTTTTAAAGCTACTTGGTCCAAAGGTCTAAGTTCAATGTTTTCACTTGATTCAATCAGAAATCTGAACCTCGTAAACTATCCAAATCAGAACCTTAAATTGCTAAGTGGTATGAAAAACTTAGAGCAGTTGTACCTTACTTCGAGAAAGCTAGAAACTCTTGACGGCATAGAGTGCTTATCTGAGTTGAAATTACTAGATCTCTACAATTGTCCGTTTTTAGTCTCTTTGGTCGGTACAGAAAAATGCCATAAGCTAAAGAATATTGAGATTGAAGCGTGTAATCGGGTTTGCGTATAACAATCAATTTAAGAGGGATTCACAACGCTTGGCATTTTTGCTTCTACTTCAGTTTTAGTGTTTATGGCACAATGCCTTAGGTGTGGGTGGTTGCGTTGTTCACCCCTTAATTGGGCGTTATGTTTAATCACGTCAAATCAGTTGGTTGCATCTTTTCTTTGCTCCCTCGGCTTGTTGGTTTTGTGCTTGTCGGCAAGTTGGCTTCGTTTGGCGCTGTTTTCCGGACATTTATTCTTTGGCGCTGGAAATTCAGAGTGTTGCCTCAGTCAATTTTCGAGTACGCGCGAGGTAGGTGCGGCTGGCTCAATCAATATTTTGATCACAGGTTTTTGGGCTTGAATTGCCGAAATTCAAAGTCTGTTTTTCAAATCTATGAGTCGTTTCAGTTTTTCAGGTTTTGGCTTTTGTTTGTCAGTCAAAACCGAGTTAATCTTGGTTTTGGTAAAACGTAAGTCATTGAAGCTTAAACATAACAAACGGTTCAAGAGGGACAGCCAACGCGCGGCATTTTTATCATGCGTTGGTTTTTGTGGTTACGGTGTTATGCGGAAGCTTGGTAATGGCGTTGGCTGCCCCTTAACCGGGCGTTATGTTTATCGGAGAAGTTCATGGTCAATTGGCCTTGTATTCTGAAATTAGATGGTGATGATGAGCTTGCTTATTTGGGTTCAGAAGCTGATTTGAATAGCGAGTGTGTGGATTTGATCGTTAGTCCAAGCGATCGAGTCATTGATTCTGAAGGTTTTGTCTATTCAATTGTTTCAGATGGCTCAGTAGTTCACTTGATTGGAAACTCAATCCAGATTTCAGCAGAGGAAGCATCTAGATTGATTCAACGTCATGAGTTCTGTTTAGCGGAAGTCTGTTTAACAAAAATTCAGTTTGAAACAGTCGCTGAAGCATTTAACTGTCTGAAATCTTGGGCTAAATAAACATAACAAAGCGTTAAAGAGGGATTCGTGCCGCGTGGCATTTTTGGTATGCAGTGATTTCTGTGGTGAAAGTGGTCTGCGGAAAGCTGGTTTAGGCGGCTCTCACCCCTTAACGCGGCGTTATGCAGTTTTTTGGGCAATAAAAACCAGCATTTTCAGCTGGCTTTAGAATTTGCTTTATTGAGCTGCTTTGACTCGGATCTTGCTTTTGGCAACGTTTGCCATATTCAGCGCTGCAATTGCCGTTTTTGCTTCTGAAGCCTCAGGCATTTCGACGAAAGCAAAGCCTTTAGATAGACCGGTTTCTTGGTCTAAAACGAGAGTGCATTCGGTAACAGAGCCGTGTTCAGAAAACAGTTTACGAATGTCGTGCTCAGTTGTAGTGCGAGCAAGGTTGCGAACTAAGAGTTTCATAGTTGTCCGTTGATGTAGAAATAACGGTGAGGATTGTCTCAATAAAGGCAGTGGCTACCAAGCGATAGTTTGGTTTTACCGTAAAATAGCAGCATTTATAGCAACCAACTGCATAACAAACGCCTCAAGAGGGACTGTCAACGCGCGGCGTTTCCAGTCCCAATGAGCCGTAGTGGTTACGGTTGTTGTGTTTGAGTCTTGTGTTATGCGTTGCCAGCCCCTTAGGCGGGCGTTATGTGGCAAGAGAGAAAATATGACCCCAGCAGCAGTTCTTATTCATGTCCCTAATGTAGAACAGGGGTTAAGTTGGTATCAAAAAGCCTTTTCTGACGCGAAGCCTGTTTATTACTCAGATTTTGATTTTACAGTGTTAGACCTTAATGGCTTTTCTATTGAAATAGTGCAAGCTGATGAAAAGGTGGGCTCTGGTAAAAATGGTACTGTTCTTTATTGGTCGGTAAACGATTTATCCAAGTCATTAACATGCTTTGAGGCTCTTGGCGCAAAGCTATACAGAGGCCCAATGGAAATAGAAAATGGGCTTTCAATTTGTCAAGTAGAAGACCCATTTGGTAACTTAATTGGCTTACGAGGCAAAGCCACATAACAAACGCTTCAAGAGGGACAGCCAACGCGGGGCATTTTTACTATGCGTTGGTTTGTGTGATTGCGGTGTTATGCGGAAACTTGGTAGTAGCGTTGTCTGCCCCTTAAGCGGGCGTTAGGCAAAGTGAGTTTTTATCAGCTAAAACGAGTTGGAATTGAACGGTGAATTCAAGGTTTTGTGCCTTAACTTAAGCAATAAATAATCATCACATATTTGCTGTTTCATGATCGCGTTGGGTTGTTTCTCGCTGTGAATTCATCGGCAAAATAACCTTCAGCATCCAAACGTCCGCCGAGCATGCTACGCTCGTCACTTTTCTTCCAAACCGCTCAATTTGAGTTTTTTTGTTTCTTTGCTGATTCAGAATTTTGGTTTATAAATGAATCGGTTAGTTTGTTTCAAGTTTACAAAAAAGCTCGTTCTTTGGTTTTGAAAGTGCCGGTGTCAATCAGTTGGCCTAACAAACGGCTCAAGAGGGATTGCCAACGCGTGGCGGCTTTAGTGCAAAATTGAAATTCAGGGTTTACGGTGTGTTTTTTGAGTTCGGTGGTGTTGTCAACCCCTTAGCCGGGCGTTATGTTTAATTACGTAAAATCAGTGGTTTATGTTTTTCTTTGTTCCCTTGGCTGATTGGTTTTGTGCTTGTCGGCAAGTTGGCTTCAGTGGGCGCTGTTTTCCGGACAATTATTCTTTGGCGCTGGAAATTCAGAGAATTGCCTCAATCAATTTTCGGGCAAGCGCGAGGTTATGGCGGTTGGTTCAATCGGAAATTTGATCTTAGGTCTTTTCGTTTTAGCTGCCAAAGTTCAAAGTCTGATTTTCAAAATTATGAGTCATTTCAGTTTTTGGTTTTTTGGCTTTTGTTAGTGGCTCAAAGCTGAGTTAATCTTGGTTTAGGCAAAACGTAACCCCTTGAAGCTTAAACATAACAAACTGCTTAAGAGGGATTCGCAATGCGTGGCATTTTTAGTATGCGGTGAGTTTTGTGATTAAGTTGGTGTGCGGTAGCTTTTGTAGTGCATTGCTCACCCCTTAGCAGGGCGTTATGCGTAACAAGGAATTTCATGTCAAAAGTAACATTGAAAGGTTTTATTTTAGTTCCTGAGTCGGATCTTGAATTAGTGAAAAATGAGCTGGTAAATCACAAACGACTTACTCTCGACGAGTCTGGTTGTATTACCTTCAGCGTCATTGAAAATCCGGAAAACCCTCTTCGATTTGATGTTTATGAAGAGTTCGTGGATAAAGTGGCTTTTGAACAACATCAGAAAAGAGTAAAAGCTTCTCATTGGGGCAAAGTGACAGTCAATGTTGAACGTCATTATGAAATCTTTGAGTAAACGCATAACAAACTGTTCAAGCAGATTCGGCATGCGTGGCATTTTTGGTTTGCAGCGGTTTTAGTGATTACGTAGTGTTGCGGAAGCTTTTGTAGTGCATGCCTCACTACTTAACAGGGCGTTAGCTTAAAACAAATAAAATCAATTGGTTGTGGTCTTTTCTTTCTTCCTTAGGCAATTCGTTTCGGTTTATCGGCAAATCAGCATTGTTTGTCAGCGCGAGCTTTGAGCAGTTGCCTCAATTGAGTTTTTGGATTGAGCGCGGTTAGTCAGCTTGGGGTTCATCCGGAAAATCGATACTTCGCCTCATGACTGGCTTTGATTTTTAACTCAAAAAATTCCCAATCACGATACCCATAGGCGACTTTGTTCAGCGTCTTTATTCGGTTGTTCACACCCTCTACT
>NZ_JZAM01000183.1:0-434 GCF_000960595.1 Vibrio sp. S234-5 | reverse complement strand
TCTTTGTTCCCTTGGCTCTTTAGTTTGGTGTTTCTCGGCAAGTTGGCTTCAGTGGGCGCGGTTTTCTGGACAATTATTCTTTGGCGCTGGAAATTCAGCGAATTGCCTCAATCAATTTTCGGGCAAGCGCGAGGTTGAGGCGGTTTGGTCAAAAAACAAACTGTTCTTTGGCTTAGGATTAGCGGTCAAAGTTCAAAGTCTGATTTTCAAAATCATGAGTCATTTCAGTTTTTTGGTTTTTGGGTTTTGTTTGTGAATCAAAGCTGAGTTAATCTTGGTTTTGGTACAACGTAAGTCATTGAAGCTTAAGCATAACAAACGGTTCAAGAGGGACAGCCAACGCGCGGCATTTTTATTATGCGTTGGTTTTTGTGGTTATGGTGCTGTGCTGACGCTTGGTAATGGCGTTGGCTGCCCCTTAACCGGGCGTTATG
>NZ_JZAM01000182.1:0-266 GCF_000960595.1 Vibrio sp. S234-5 | reverse complement strand
TGAACAAAGTCGCCTATGGGTATCGTGATTGGGAATTTTTTGAGTTAAAAATCAAAGCCAGTCATGAGGCGAAGTATCGATTTTCCGGATGAACCGTTTTTGTGATTGAATTGCCGAAATTCGAAGTTTGTTTTTCAAATCTATGAGTCGTTTCAGTCTTCTGGTTTTTGACTTTTGTTTGTCAGTCAAAAACGAGTTAATCTTGGTTTTGGTAAAACGTAAGTCATTGAAGCTTAAACATAACAAACGGTTCAAGAGGGACAGCC
>NZ_JZAM01000181.1:0-148790 GCF_000960595.1 Vibrio sp. S234-5 | reverse complement strand
TGATACCGAAGTATCAAATTGGTCACTCAGTTCATTGATAAATCTTTTGGATTATCATCAACGAGTGCCCACACAGATTGATAGGTTTATATTGTTAAAGAGCTTGCTTTTTGAGAAGCTTTTCTCTCGAAGCGGAGGTGCATTCTAGCGAGTTAACTTGAAGAGTCAAACACTTTTTCAAATTTCTTTTTTTAGAAGCTTTACCCTCTTACTGCACTGCTGAAGCCTTGTGGCGTCTGCCGTGTCAGTGGATGCGCATTATAGGCAGAGAAATTTTCTTGGCAACCCATTTTTTGCAAAAACCTTCAAAAATTGGTTTAGATGAACAAATCTCACCCAACTGCTCGTTTTGCATACGCAGTTGTTAATAATAAGTAGCTATCTGTAGATTAAAACTGGTTTAACCACGCCTCGTCTATCTCGCCAGTCTTGATCCTCACACCCTGTTTTCGCTCCCAATCTTCTATTTTCTCTAGCTCACGCATGACGCTGTCCAAAGTCAGCGTATTGTTGTCTAACTCAAAGATCTGTTTTTGGCTTTGATAATAGAATTTTAAAATCGTATATGCTTGCAGATCTTCTTGCTCTGCTGCCGACGTTATCTGTTTCAGCTTACGGAAAATGCGATTGTGCAATTGTTTCATTTGCCAAACGTAAACGACTTCTTTGAAGAAAAGATGTCCTTTCACTTGATTGAGTAACGATACCGAGGTCAAAAGTGCGAGAAGGACACCGATCAAGTTCCAGTGGAAATTGCCCGTCGACTCTTGTTCGACGACTGTCTGGTTACCAAACAATGCAATCAGTAAGCTACCGAATGCCAGTGACGAGAGTGCGAAAAGCACCACAAAGCCAACAATGACGATATTAGCTTTTCTGCGGTAGAGCGGTTTGTTGATAGATTCAATTTTCATGTTTCATTCTATTAAAGCAGTAAGACAAGGCCCCTATGCTGCTCGATCACACCCGCTAACTCAATCAAGGTTTTGTAATCAAATTCGCACTTTGTCCATTTCTTCTTTTATAGAGGCTTTTTGTTTGGGCTCGCGCCTCAGTCTGACTTGGGTATATACTCCGCCCATTCAATTTACTGCTCATTCGAGGTTTCCTTTATGCGCTCTTTTGTTTTACGCGCCCGTGCCGCCCCAACTAACAGTAAAGCCTTACTGGAAGGCGTTGGTCAGGAAGCGCACACTGAAATTTTGGCACATACTTTGATGAACACCATGTTTGTTGCTCAATCGCACCGTGAGGATGTGACGGTGTATTTAGTGCTAGAGAGTACCCAGGACTATTCTCGAACCATCACGATTCAGTCAAATGATGTCACTAATATCAACGGTTTTAATGAAGCCACTTTACTGAATGTGGTTGCTCGCTCATTAGACGCTTCTCAAGGAATGGCCAAAGAAGAGTGCCGCAATGTGGAACCAGGTGTGACGGTTCGAACCATCAGTTTTGAGCGCCTTATTCAAGAGCTTGCGGAAAACCACCAGCTTTATATGTTGGACAAAAAGGGCGAATTTGTTCGCGACATTGATTTTGCGCCAAATCCCTGCTTTTTGCTCACCGATCACATTCCGATGCCGAAGAAGACTTTCAACAGCTTAAAACGCTTAGGTACGCAAAAAATCAGTCTTGGCCCTAAGATGCTGTTTGCTTCCCAGTGTGTCACCTTGATCCAGAACGAGTTGGATCTACGCGAGTCATTGTGAGTGACTTGCAGCAGGCCTTTTTGCTGCTATGATGTCGCAGATATAGTCGGGGAGCCTTTAGTTAGGCTGAGATCGCAAAGCGAGACCCGTTGAACCTGATGCAGTTAATACTGACGTAGGGAACTATATGCGTGTTCACCCGTTTGTTGTGGTTAAGGACAAAAGTTTCCCCCAATCGCACGGCGGCAGCTTGTTGAATACGCAGTTCCTGTACGTCTTGTCATAGGAAGCAAGATGCTATTCTCACAAGACTCTCAATCTCACATCCCTATTGTTCTCACTATCGCTGGCTCAGACAGCGGAGGCGGCGCGGGCATTCAAGCTGATATTAAGACCATCTCCGCCACTGGCAGTTACGCCTGCTCTGTGATTACGGCTATTACCTCGCAAAATACTCAAGGGGTATTCGCCGTTCTGCCCATCCCACTTGAGCATATTGCATCCCAGTTGGATGCGGTGTTCAGCGATTTAAACGTCAGAGCGGTAAAAATTGGTATGTTGGCAGACGCCGACATTATCCGTCTTGTCGCCAGCAAAATTCGCCAATATCGTCCACCGTTTGTTGTGTTGGACCCCGTAATGGTCTCTACCAGTGGCGATCTGCTTCTTGCACCGGAAGCCATCAACACGCTCAAGGAAAGCTTAATCCCTCTGGCCAGTATCATTACACCGAACCTTCCCGAATATGCCGCTTTAACCCAACAGCCTCAACCCGAAAACGAAAACGGCTTAATGCAGACACTTGATGAGTTACGTATTCTACACGCTAAAGCCGTGTTGCTTAAGGGGGGCCATTTGGAGCAGGAAGAATACAGCAGCGATCTGCTGATTGAAGGCGATATGGCAGAACTAATCCGTTCGACGCGTCACCCGACACGCAACACACACGGTACGGGTTGTACCCTCTCTTCGGCTATTGCCTCTTATTTAGCGCAAGGCCACCGGATGCACAAAGCGGTTTTTCTCGCCAAACAGTACATCTCTCAGGCCATTAGTCATGCCGACGAGTTATCTGTCGGCCAAGGAAGAGGGCCAGTGAACCATTTCTTTGCGGGACATATGCACGTGCGCTGACACAAACTTTCGCCGAACGGTTAGCTGGTAACAGAGTGAGCACGCAAATTAACTTTGCCCTGATATTTCTGCTGCTTGCCTTGGCATACAATGCCGCTTTTTATTAACGGCGGAAACTGTTCGTGGACCGTGCACTCAATTTCAAACTGGCTGGGCTTATCACCCTTTTTTGCTACGCACTTTGCCTTGGCGTCATCACTTGGCTTTACTACCCTGCCTCTCTCTTTTCTCCGGTCGCCTCGTTTGAAGGACGCCTATTGACACTTTTAACTTACTCAGCGGGCATTCAGGGCTTTTTCATCACGCTGATCATTCTGTGCATTTGGGCGCTCTCAATTCGCACATTTAGGCGAGGCGTATTACAGAAATTTTTGCAGCTTGGCCTGTTACTCATCATAGGTTTTGCAAGTAAAAGCGGCTTAAAGCTGGCAACGGAGAGCCCTCGTCCTTATAGCGAGTTGCTGGCCGCTGAGCAGATCATTGACTCTCCTGCAGATTTTTATCGTCTGGATGAAGCGGAAAAAGTGCAGGCCATTTCAGCCGTATCACAGAATGTCAGCCCGTGGCGAAGCCAACATTGGCAAGGTGAGAAGGACTATTCTTTTCCTTCCGGACATACCCTCTTCGCGGCGATTTGCGTTGCTTTCTTTGGGGCAGCCTTTTTATCTGCAAAGCGATACGGCGCGTTAATATTGTTACTGGTATGGGCGAGCAGCGTTGCCTATAGCCGATTGTGGTTGGGGATGCATCGCCCATTAGACCTGTTCGGTTCTTGGGCTTTTGTGGCAATCGTGTTTACCCTACTGCCCAATCATTTACCTATTGTCAGCCAATGGAAACGCGGTTAGCGAAACAATAAGGTGCGAGGCAGATACCGTCACGCCTTCCATTGGTGAAGGCGTTCTATTTTCAATGTCATCTTAAGCGGAAGGGGCAAATGAATGGCGTTCAAAATAAAGCTAAAAAGAAGGTCGTTTGGCAAAAGTAGGACAACCAAACGACCAAAAGCCATTTAAGCTAAGCTGGTTATACAACCAAAGCATAGAAAGTGTTGTCTGTGAGGACCAACTCACTTAGACGGCGCCATTATAACGTGAGTCAAAGGAAATGAAAGAAATAAAACGTACCATCCGTTATTTGTTGATGGATTTATGACTATTAATTCGCACTTTTTCTTTTCCAGCGGTACTAGGATATGAGCTTCTATTCAATCAACAAATTGAGCAGGAAATATTGACCACGGCATAGCCAATTGCCATGTAAACCACTCTTTCGACCTCTTCTGCGTCACCTTGAATTAAACGTGTAAGTCGGGTTCGGCCTTTTTCTGTACAAATGATCTCTCCAACGTTTTGGATAAGATTGCGAAACATTCTGTCTTCTCTCACCGCCTTCACCCAAGAGCGATAAAAATCCTCTGGAGAAGAGAACTCCAGCGACTGAATCACCAGCTCAACGGCCTTTGGTTTCAGCTCTTCCAAGAGATCTTCTTTTCTTTTGAAGTGGCCATTCACCCCGGAACGACTGATACCCGTTTTCTCTGCGATATGGGTAAACGTCAGGTTTTCATAACCTTCCAGCAGGAGGATTTTAAATGAAGTATCGATAATGTTTTGTCGTGTTTGCTGTGCCACCGCACGACTCACTCTTGGCATAACGCCCTCCTACTACTCGGCTGTCTCGCCCAACTAAATATACAAACAACGGCTTACGAAAAATCCGCTATTATTTTTATCAACAATACGTATGACGCACAATAAACATGCGAAATGTATCATTATACGAGCCTAACTTTTGGATAAAATATCATAATTTGAACATTTAGAGAGAGTGAATTTAAAGGATTCTATCCTTTATTTTGGCAAGAGTATAAGCAAAATTGCACAAGAGAACGAACAGCCTCCTCCTGTGCAAAATCCATTTATCCTGAGGCAAACTACAAATCGCGCATCAGGATTTCATATTCCTCTTCCGCCTCTTGGATTAGGCTACGTAACTCCTGGGCATCTTGGCTATTGAGCAAGAGTTGCCAAGGTGACGCTTGATGACAGTAGACAACACTGACACCCTGTGGATTTACCTTGAAAGAGAGATTGTCGAAACTGCTGCTGTGGTGTTGGTACAACTCCAAAACTTCGATTTCGACTGTTCCTGTGGGGTTTACTTCAACACAGGCATGTAAGCTGGGCTTTCCTGAAACGGTGTAATGACGTTGAACGGTAAGCATGATCTCCTCCTGAACCTGCCCATTAACAGACCAAGTTCAGTTTAGGACAGAAGAATCGGACTCGAAGTTAAACTGATGTGAAGATTGATCTCTGTTAAAGGATGACGCAATGGTCGCGCGCGCAGCAGCAAGTCAGCATGTTTTGTGCAAGCAGGCTGACAACGTTATGTACCGACATGCCTGCTATGTTGATTGGGAGATTGGTATTTCTGGCAGAGGAATTTAGCTTAAAACTTGTTGTGTGATCACTTGAAATACACCCGCTTCGCGATTACTCGGCGCACGAAATCGCGCAATCTGTTTGATCTGTTCATGGGCGTTTTCCATCGCGTAAGAATAGAAACTTTCGTTGAGCATCTCCGTGTCATTGAGATAGTCGCCAAAACTCATCGTTTGCTCGAAGCTAAAACCGAGCGTTTGCTGCAAATGTTTAATGGCAGCGCCTTTTGATGCCTGAGCATTCATCACATCAAGCCAAATTTTAGCGCTGACGACCACTTGATGAGTCTCACCGAACAAGGCTTTCATCCTTGGGTTGACTAAGGCTTCTGCGCCACCAAAATGGCAGATCGCCACCTTAATGAAGTCATCTTCCACCGCCAAGAGATCCGTCACGTAGGCGCAGCGGTGGTAATATTTGGCAAACTCCGCCAACGCTTGTGCATCTTGCGTTTCGATGTACGCGGATTGCTTACCGCACAACACGATATGCGCACCTTCTATCGAGCGAGCGGCGGTGACGATAGCGTCAATCTGCTCCTTGGCGATGGTGCAACTATAGAGTTCTTCCCCTTTGTGCATCACCAAAGTGCCGTTCTCCGCAATAAAGAGCATACGTTCTTTGACGGGTTCAAAGGTTTTGATCAAGCTGTAGTATTGACGCCCAGACGCTGCAGCAAACAGAATGCCTCTGGCTTGCAACTGTTCAAACATCGGGAAAAACGCCGGGTTAAGTTGGCTGTTTTCGTCCAGCAACGTACCGTCCATATCGGCAGCAATAAATTTAAGATCGGATAACGACATACAGAAATTACCTAAAAATAACAAAGCAAAGTGGGCCCAATCTGAGCAGAAAAAGTCTCGCTTGTACAGCGATAAGGGTTGACGATCGGCACTTTGCTTAACGTGCCGACAGCATTACTTAAAAAGTGGCAGTAGCGCTTTGAACGCGGGATGTTTGGCGTCCTCCATCAATTCAAACAGGCACATTTCCAGCCCCGTCAAGCCAACACCGCTGGCGCAGAGCTTTTTCAGTGCCAGTTCTTTGTTGGCCGCATCACGCGAGGAGACACAATCACTGACCACCTGAGGCTCAAAACCCATGCGTTTCAGATCCATGGCCGTTTGGTAGACACAGATGTGCGCTTCAATGCCGCAGAGAAGCCATTGTTCCACCTGACATGCGCGGATAGCTTCTGTAACAGACTCGGTGCGGCACCCAGAAAAGGTGTGTTTGTGAAACGGGACAAATCCCGTCAGTGCATGCGCGATCGGCTCGACTGTCTGACCTAAATTATCGGGGATCTGTTCAAGCCAGATGATGGGCAGATCCAGCGCTTTCGCGCCTTCAATCAGCTTGACGATATTGGCGATCATCTGCTCACTGCCATCCACCATCTGCGCCAGTTTTCCTTGGACATCAACAACGATGAGTCCGGTGTTGTTACTCTCTAACATCTGCTTTTCCTTTTGGGCTGGATGATCAACCTCTTTAATATAGTCTTATTCTGCTGCCCAAACATTACGAATGTCTGGCCACCCCCAATTGGTTAGCTCGACGTCTTGCAGTACGCCATGAAAACGCAATGTCTGCAAGTGGTGGAACAGCGGCGAGATCCAATACTCATTGATCAATGCCGAAGCAATCGGTTCAAGCTTGTCGAGATAATCAACTAGGGGCACTTCAGCGCGAAGGGCGATAAGTTGTTGATCCAGCCATTCACTTGCCGTCTCACCAATACAGGCATGCAAGATGGGATTGCTGAAGAGATTACAAAAGGCGGAAGCATGGCGGTTATCGTCTAGGCTGATGTTGGTCAAAATCAGCGCTTCGCTGAGCTCACCTTCTCTGGCTTTTTGATCCAGTCCGCGATAGGAGTATGTTTGGATCGTCACTCGGCATCCTTGTTCGGCAAATAGACTCTGTATGGCGCGCGCGCAATGCGACAAAACTTTGTAGTTGTAAATCGCAAGGTCGATGTGCTTTGGTAGCTTCACTTTTTCCGCTTTTGGCCGCACGACAGCTTGCCACTGCGGCAGCAGATTGTGCGCCGTCACTGAACCAAACGAGCCGTTCATTTTCGCAATCTCGCTTTGCACCCGCTGCGGTGTCAATAGAGCACTGAGGTAACGACGCTGCGCTGGACTAAAAGCGTTGCGCCCAGTTTGGTTATACATCAAAAGCAAACAACCATCCTCTACTCGGCTCTGCTGCTGCGGGTGAGATTCCTGTGCAGATTTTCGAGAGTTGACATAATGGTCACAAGGCTCATGGCTCGCCTCAGGCTGGTTGGTCTCGATCTGTTTGCGCGCCGCTGTCTGCTCATCAATCAGCCAGATAGTGACTTGATCGGTAATCGCACGACAAGCAAAGTAGTTTTCAAACGCACGCAACTTAAACTGCGCCTCACAGTGTTCCACCAGTTCAAACGGGCCGCTACCAATCACCAACGGACTTTGCGTTGCATTAACTTGGCTAACCGGCTGAATAGCGTAACGAACGCCAGCAATCAGGCCTGCAAATCCGCGATCCGACTGTTTTAAGGTGAACACCACTTTGAGTGGCGACTCGTCGACGATGTTATCGAGATGAGCCAACTCTTTGCGATACAAATCCAAGCTCGAGAGTTTGGCAAACAAACTGACAATCGTGCTGGCGTCAATCGCCGCGCCGTTGTGAAACGTCAGCCCCGGTCTGAGATAAAACGTCCACTTGCGATCATCGTCTTCAGTGCGCCAATGATGGGCTAACTCCGGGTGCAACTGGCCATCTTTATCGCAAGAGAGCAAGCAACAGTAGAGCTGACGGATCAAAAAACGTTCACTACTGCGCTGCAAGTGGTGCGGCAGAATTTGTTCAAATGGCCGCTTGTAGGTGAGTTGGATGTGCAAACGCCCAGCGCGCAGCGATGCGCCCGAGGTGTTTTTCAGCAGGCGACCGAAAGCATTTTGATCTTGGTCCAAAATGGCCAGCGCTTTTTCATATTTTCCCGCCCGGATGCGCGTTGTGGCCAGTTGCTCTTTCAATGAGGCCAGCTCAATATTCAACATCAATTGCGATCGCTGGTTGCGCCCAGACTTGGGTTGCCACTGTAGCCAACCCGCCTGCTGCATTTGTGTTAACAAGCTGCGTGCGTGTCTCGGCGTGGTAAAGAGTAGATCGGCCACCTCCTGTAGCGTGGTTTTGACCGCGACGCCCACTCCCAAAGGCTGCAAACGCACGTAGTAACGAAGAAGATTGAGTTCTGACAAAAGTGAGCCTCGCTAAATGAGAAGCCACTAGTATCGCGCAAACCGGGAGAGAAAAAATCAGAAAAAAATCACTTTGATTGTTCCTCGTTTTGCCACTTTCACTCCTAATCTCAGCGCTTTTTGCCCTTCATTCTGTTTATCCGGAACAAAACGGAAAAACTTACTCAGTTTTTCTATTCCCGATTTTGTCGGAGTATAGCTAGGCAGCAAGTCCACTACCTTTTCCCGCACCACAAGGAGCCTACTATGAACAGTAACTCAAATCACAACACCAAACGTGTCATGCTTAGCTACTATGCCAATCGACTTAGGATTACTCGCAACCCACTAGAGCGTCAGGCTCTACTCATTTTACTCGATTGGCTGTGATCCTGAGCCAAAGCGGCACTTTCCATTTGTGCTCCTAACGAACCAGCGTTGCTGGTCCCCCACCAATAACTGGGTAAGTGCCGCTTTGACTAAGCATCCCGGGCGGCGGACAAAGTTCCGCCAAACGGTTTTATTCACCTTCCAATCGCTTGGCGAAGCGAGTAACATGCCCGAGCAATTAAGCAAACGTTAAACTTTTTATTCTCAGGGCGGGGCGAAATTCCCCACCGGCGGTATACCTTTTAGGTGAGCCCGCGAGCGCTCGATTCGTCGAGGTCAGCAGATCTGGTGAGAGGCCAGAGCCGACGGTTAGAGTCCGGATGAGAGAGAATGAAACCACACCAGAACACTCACGTTCTGGTGCATTTCGTTTTGGATTGAGCTTAGCTCGTTCCCCCCTCATACAGCCCTGATTCTGGTGATTATTAGGAGTTAACCATGAATCAGTCATCACTACTTGCCGAATTTGGCGATGCTATCACGCGTGTTGAAACGGCGCTCTTTGCGTTACAACAAGGCCGTGGCGTGCTGCTTTTAGACGATGAAGATCGCGAAAATGAAGGCGACATTATCTATTCCGTCGATCATCTGACCACAGAACAGATGGCGCTGATGATCCGTGAATGCAGTGGCATCGTCTGTCTATGTTTGACCGACGAGCAAGCCAATAAGCTGGAACTGCCACCTATGGTGGTCAACAACAACAGCGCCAATCAAACTGCGTTTACCGTCTCGATTGAAGCCAAACACGGCGTCACAACCGGCGTTTCCGCACAAGATCGTGTCACGACGATTAAAACCGCGGCCAATCCACAGGCAAAGGCTGACGATTTAGCTCGTCCTGGGCACGTTTTTCCTCTGCGTGCTCGCCCTGGCGGCGTGCTTGCGCGTCGCGGACACACGGAAGGTACGGTGGATCTGATGCAAATGGCGGGGTTATCTCCTGCTGGTGTGCTGTGCGAGTTAACCAACCCCGATGGCAGTATGGCGAAAACGCCAGAGATCATCGCCTTTGGCAAACTGCACGATATGCCGATACTGACGATTGAAGATATGGTTAGCTACCGTAAGCAGTACGATCTTAAACTGGCGTAAGCCGCTTGAAATGTCACAGAGGAAAAGCCCGACATCAGCACCATGGTGCTGCCAGTGACTTGCAAAGCCTATGAAACAGTAGTAATACTTATACCCAGGTTATTTTTGAAGCACCTTTTTTGGTGTGCGGTTGTTGTGAGATAAAAGGATATTGCTATGTTAAAGAAACGCTTTTTCAAGACAAAAGATGAAGTCGAGGTGACTTTTGAAGTCGAACAGGAACACTGGGAAAGCGCGCAGGTGGCCGGGGATTTCAATAATTGGCAACCTGAACCAATGACGTTGGTGAAGAAAAGCGGCCAATTTAAGTTCAAAACTCGTTTGCCCAAGGAACAAAAAATCGAGTTCCGCTATCTGTTTAACGAAGACAAATGGGAAAACGATCCTCAAGCCGATGGTTATGTCGCCAACGGTTTTGGTAGTGATAACAGCTTAGTTTTAACCAGCGAGTAAACAGCACACACGTAAAGGCGCACATCGCGCCTTTTTTATTGCCCGCCATTTCTGCTCTCTTCGCCGTGTCTTTAGCACGCACTCGGCACTTGCCATCGTTGTGCATCTTCTCCCCAGCGTTGAGCGATAAAATCGATAAACTGTCTGACGACTGGCGTCTGATAGCTGCGAGAAAGGTAGACCGCCCACAGCGATGAGCCAGGCACGTGATAATCTCGCAGCACCACCTGTAGCTTCCCCTGTTGCAGTAGCGGATTGGCCAGATCGCAGGGCAAGCGAACAATCCCATGCCCTGCCTTCGCCGCACCAAGCAAAGTGCCCATATCGTTGGCGCGAATGCTGCCTTTCACTTCCACTTCCGTCACTTGGTTATCCGCAACAAAACGCCACAGCACCGAACTCAGATGCACCAAACAGTTGTGCTGGCGCAGATCTTGAGGCTGTTCTATTGGCGAGTGGCGTTGTAAATATTCCTCCGAGGCGCAAATCACTGTCTCGATCGCCATCAGTTTTCTCGCAATTAAACTCTCGTCAGGCTGGTTGGTATAGCGCAGCGCCACATCAACTCGTTCATCCACCAACTGGGAAAACTTATCCGAGGCGAGAATGTCCACCGTCACTTGCGGATGAAGCTGGGTGAACGCACACACTGCATCAATCAATAAATGCTGGGAAAAACCGATCGGCGCTGACACGCGGATCAAACCGCCTAGCGCCTGAGATCGACTCAACGCTTCCACTTGCAACGCCGCAGCCTCATCGAGAATGCGTTGGCAGCGCACATAAGCCTGTTCGCCGGCGTCGGTCAGGCTGACTTTTCTGGTTGTGCGGTGCAAAAGACGCTGCTGCAACCACGCTTCCATCTCTTGAATATGCCGCGACACCTGTAATCGGCTGAGATTGAGCGCTTCCGCCGCTTGGGTAAAACTGCGGCAATTCGCCACCTCAATAAAGCTCTTTATCGCTTCCAACTTATCCATACATCACCCATTAGATCGAAATGGAGATACAATCTATATCAATCGCTAGCATTTATCATCAAATCATTAGCCAGTAGACTGCAATGGTTGTCGAGAAAAACGTGATAAATCACAGGAGATTGAAATGAAAGTAGCGGTATTAGGTGCATCTGGCTGGATTGGTAGCCAAATCGTAGAAGAAGCAGTAACTCGTGGTCATCAAGTCATCGCACTGGTGCGCAATCCAAGCGCCATCGAACGCCAAGACGTTGAAGTGCGCCAGTTGGATGTGCTCACAGAGCAAGATTTCGCGCAAGCACTACAAGGGGTAGACACCGTTATCGCCTCCATTGGCGGTCGCGCGGCAGGCAACCACGATATGGTTGAACGCTCGGCAGCAAAACTGCTGGAACAACTGCCAAACGCAGGTGTAAAGCGCCTACTGTGGGTCGGCGGCGCAGGGTCACTGGAAGTTGCCCCTGGCGTTCAACTGGTCACTGTACCCGATTTTCCAGCGGAGTATAAAGATGAAGCATTAGCCCAGTCGCAAGCATTGCAAGTGTTTCGCAACAGTGACTCACCGCTCAATTGGACTTTTGTTAGCCCAGCGGCTGAAATCTTCCCGGGCGAAAAAGTGGGCCAGTTCCGAGTCGGCGGCGACCAATTGCTGACCGATGCACAAGGCCACAGCAAGATTTCTGTTGCGGACTTCGCCAGCGCCATGCTGGATGAGCTGGAGACAGCGAAACACGCTAAGCAACGTATTTCTGTTGCCTATTAAGCGCGAACCTCAGCACAAACGCTTCGCTTATCACATTGATAAAACTGACCAAAGCCATGCCGTTGCATGGCTTTTTGCTATAATTTTCACAGATTCAACCAAACTTTTTCATTATTGATACACAGCTCAGGACTGACCACTAAATAAACCGAACTATTTGAAACAACGCGGTGAAAGGTGTAATTTCACATCGCCCTGAGAGGCGAAGACCACAAATCATAACAAATACAAAGCATAGAAATAGACCATGGCAGAAAACCCTAAGTTGATCATTGTTGAAGACGACATCAAGTTACAACAAATGTTGGGTGACTATTTTCAGTCACAAGGATTTACCGTGATCACGACCGATAATGGCTTGGATGCCCCATCGCTGATTTTGCAAGAAAAACCGTGCATCGTTTTGCTCGATCTTATGCTGCCAGGCCAAGACGGTTTAAGCGTCTGCCGACAAATTCGTGATAGCTACTTTGGCAAAATTCTCATGCTTACCGCCAGTGATGACGATTTTGACCACGTCGCGGCACTGGAAATGGGCGCCGATGATTATGTCAATAAACCGATTAAACCGCGCGTATTATTAGCCCGGATCAGAATGCTGCTCCGCCGCCCAGATGTTACGGTCCATGAAGAGAGCAACCACTGCCAATTTGGCGTACTCAAACTCAACCGAATTCGCAAAGAGTGTCAGATTGCCGAGCGTGTCGTCAGCCTGACCGACGGTGAGTTTGACTTACTTTGGCTATTAGCCAGGTCCGCAGAGCAAGTGCTCTCCCGAGAATGGCTGACCAAAAACTTACGCGGTATCGAATACGACGGCGTCGATAGAACCATAGACAATCGCATTGTCACACTGCGTAAGAAGCTCGACGACACCACTCCAGCGAGAAAGATCCTCACCGTACGAAGTAAAGGCTATATGTTTATGCCGGATGTGTGGGAGTAACGATTCAACATGAAACGCCTCTACCTCGAAGCATTCTGTGGCTTAGTTATTCTGTTTTTTGCCACGCTGTGGGGCTATGAAACCGTGGTTTATCATTGGAATACGGACTACGACCAGATCCTCGAACAGTATCAGGCAGAGGCGTTTCATCAGTTGCTCGAACCCGCCTTTGAGGAAAAAGGCGATTTGTACGTAACGCAACAGATCCGTCAATACGCGGCATCAACACGCACTGTGCTGACTCTGTTTGATCCTATGGCACTGCCCGCTGAAGTGGACAACGCCTTTGCCGATAGCGCCTTGCAAGTCTACTTTGATCACGATCGCAACCTATGGTTGCGTTTTGACGATACCTCCATGGTCTATCATCTGACCGAGGATATTCACTCTCCACTTAGACAAGCCATTGATTTTGCAGACAACCTCATTTGGGTTTTCTTTATGCTGGGGTTTGCGCTCTACTGCGTGTTACTGATCTGGTTTTTGAGCCGCCGCGTGCGCGAATTGGAACGAGTCACCTTAGCTTTTGCCTCCGGCGACCTTTCAGTACGCGCCAAAACCACCAGCCGTTATTCGGTCGGAAGCCTCAACAAAAGCTTTAACATCATGGCCGATAAAATTGCCAATTTGATCACCAGCAATCGCATGCTGACCAACGCGGTGGCTCATGAACTGCGCACCCCCATCTTCCGTTTGCAATGGCAAGCCGATCTCTTAGCGGACTCTGAACTGAGTCAAACCCAGCGCAAATCCGTATCGAGCATGGTGGAAGATATTGATGAAATGGAACACATGGTAGAGGAAATGCTCTACTACGCCAAAATGGAGCGCCCTCAGGCCAATATTCAAACTCAATCCATTATTCTTTCATCTTGGTTTACCACTTTGCAGCAAAGATGGCAGAGCGAAACGTCTCATTCGGTAGGCATCGAGTTGCAAACACCCCTTTCATCGGTACACATCGATCCCCACCTTGTCAAACGAGCACTGGATAACTTGGTTCGTAACGCCATGCGCTACGCCAAATCACGCATCGTCTTGACCATCTTCACAGACGAAGATCAGCTGACGGTCGAAGTTCACGATGATGGCCCCGGCATCAGCGAAAAAGACTGGCCCTACTTATTTGATGCCTTTTACAGCGTGGACAAATCACGCAACAAGTCGACCAGCGGTTATGGCCTTGGGTTAGCGATTGTCAAACAGATCACCACTGTTCATCAAGGCAGTGTTGATGTCGCTCACAGCCTTTATGGTGGTGCTTGTTTTATCGTGCGCGTACGTCACAACGCGGTCACGCAAAATAAATTGCACTAATTATAACCATATCGCTTACGTCTTACATTTCATTACAGAGTCTGACGGACTCAGAATATAAAACACTGTACATTTGCATCCCTTATTGATGACAATGTTAGCAGCTATCTCGCTATCACATCATTAATGTCGGACTGTCCGGCCCTGTTTTCCTACTTGGCAATATATAATGCGGCGTCTTGTGACGCCGTGTGTTATTGCTCCCCGCTCCCCCACGAGCGCGCCGATTGCTAAGCCAATCTTAAGAAAGCAGCGCCATGCTAATCACACACTACAAAGCAGGAATATTGTTTTGAAACCAGGAAAAACTGGCATTCGCCGTATCGTTGATGCAAGCGGTTACTCCATTCAAGGGCTTAAAGCCGCTTGGTTGCACGAAGCCGCATTTAGACAAGAGATGATTTTGACCACGCTCCTTTCCATCGTGGCCTTTCTCTTACCAGTGACTCATGTCGAACGCATTTTGCTTATTTCCAGTCTCCTGCTGGTGGTGATTGTTGAACTGCTGAACTCTGCTGTAGAGGCAGTGGTTGACCGTATTGGTAGCGAGCATCATGAACTAAGTGGACGAGCCAAAGACATCGGCTCGGCGGCGGTTTTTGTTGCGCTGGCTCTGACACTGTTTGTTTGGTCTTCGGTATTACTGGCATGATGTTGAACAGAATTAAAACCGCCACAAAAGGCGAATTCTCCTATCTCTCCTTCACTTTTTTGATGGCGCTCTATTTTACACTGGTGGTTAACCTACCGGTTTATAAAGAGTTGTTATCTATTTTCACTAAGCTGGACACGGTTAAAATTGGCTTTGCCATTTCCATTCCATTGTTCTTTCTGGCGGCGCTCAATCTGATCTTCAACCTATTGAGTTGGCCTTGGCTGAGTAAGCCGCTTTTTGTCCTGTTGCTGATTGTATCGAGCATGGTGAGCTACGCAGGGTACAACTACGGCACCTTGTTTGATTACAGCATGATTGCCAATATCTTCGAGACCGACAGCAGCGAAGCGGGTTCTTACCTCAGTCGTTACTCGCTTCTCTGGAGCCTATTCATGGGCATTTTGCCAGCCCTGTGGGTGTGTCGCATAAAGCTATCGCTTGATGGCTCCTTGCCGAAAATGGTGCTGCACAAATTGATCGGCATTCTGGCCTCTTTGGCGGTGATTGCCGTTATCGCTGGACTCTACTATCAGGATTACGCCTCGGTCGGTCGCAATAACAGCTACCTGAAAAAAATGATCATCCCGACGCAGTATGTTTACAGTGCAACTAAGTATGTGCGGGATACCTATTTCACCACGCCACAGCCTTATAAAGAGCAGGGCTTAGATGCGAAACAGTCTGATCAAGCGCTTGCCCAAGCACAAACCAAGCCCACGTTGCTGGTGTTTGTGATGGGCGAGACGGCTCGCTCGCAAAACTACCAATTAAATGGTTATGAGCGTGCAACCAATCCTTATACCAGCCAGTTTGATGTCATCTCATTCCAAGATGTCAGTTCTTGCGGTACGGCAACAGCCGTCTCTGTTCCTTGTCTATTCTCCAACCTAACTCGTGCAAATTTCGAACGTTCCGTGGCAGATAATCAAGACAATGTGCTGGATATTTTAAATCGTGCTGGTGTTTCTCTATTGTGGAAAGAAAACGATGGCGGTGACAAAGGCGTTGCACGAAACATTCCTTCCATGACGGTTGATCGTTCGCGCAAAGATGCCATGTGTAATGGCAGTACCTGCTTTGATATGGCGTTGCTGGAAAACTTTGATCAAGAAGTCGCCAGCATGCAAGGCAACCGTATGATTGCGCTGCACCTTATCGGTAGCCATGGCCCGACCTACTTCCAACGTTACCCCAAAGAACACGCAGTGTTCATGCCCGACTGCCCTCGCGCTGATATCGAAAACTGCAGCGTAGAGCAGATCACTAACAGCTACGACAACACAATTCGCTACTCCGACTATGTGATTGCTCAGACGATTGAGAAATTGCAAAGCCTCGAAGAGCAATTTAATACCGCGCTGATTTATGTTTCGGATCACGGCGAATCGCTTGGGGAAAATGGGCTCTTCCTACACGGCATGCCGTACAGCTTAGCGCCAGAGTACCAAACTAAAGTGCCATTGATGCTCTGGATGTCTTCAGGTTTTAAAAAAACCAAAAATGTGAACGAAAGCTGCCTAAAAGCCGCGGCTCAACAAACAGATACCTATTCACATGACTATATTTTCCATTCATTGACTGGGATAATGGACGTCCAAACTGAAGAGTATAACTCTCGGCTTGATCTCTTCTCTGCGTGCCGTTCATAAGGAAATCATCCATGCGCAAACTGAATTTGGGCCCATTACATCCTATTTTGGCGTTTAGCGCCGTTGCTTTGGGCATTCTCTCCACATCTAGAGTGCTGCTTGCCGTTTGGCAAGCAGACCGAGTGAGTGCCGCTGAAGGTTGGCTCAATCTCATCGTGCAAGGTATTCGGGTCGATATTGCCACGCTCAGTTGGCTATTTATCCTGCCAGCACTGCTGGCTGCGCTTTTTCCCGTGCAAGGCATCTTCGGTAAGATTTGGCGAACACTGCTGCGTCTTTGGTTGGTGGCCGGTTTGTGGATACTTGTTTACATGGAGCTCGCCACACCGCCTTTCATCATGGAATACGATCTGCGGCCAAACCGTTTGTTTGTTGAATACCTGATTTACCCCAAAGAAGTGTTCAGCATGCTCTGGTCGGGTTACAAACTGGAGCTGTTTATCGGTTTGATCGGCTCTGTCGCGACCTTGTGGTTTGGCTGGAAATGGAGCGGGAAAGTCACGGCGCAAACTCAGCAAGTCAAGTGGCGCTGGCGTCCCGTATTGGCGGTCGCTGTTGTCATTCTTGGAGTGCTCGGCGCACGTTCATCACTAGGCCATCGACCGCTCAACCCGGCGATGGTGGCATTCTCCAGCGATCCATTGGTCAATGATCTTGTGCTGAACTCAGCTTACTCGGTCTTTTTTGCTGTCAACAATATGAAATCCGAGCGAAGCGCGGCGCAATTTTATGGCAAGATGGATACCGATCGCGTTATTGACTTGGTGAAACAATCTTCCGCCAAAGAGAACTATCTGCCTGGCAGCTTACCAACGCTAAACTTTAACCCTGCCACACATCAGGGCACAAAGAAAAACCTTGTGATCTTATTGCAAGAGAGCTTAGGTTCACGTTTTGTTGGTGGATTGGGCGGCTTGCCGCTGACGCCAAATTTGGATCAGCTGCTTAAAGAAGGCTGGAGCTTTACTCAAATGTACGCAACAGGAACGCGTTCTGTTCGGGGCATTGAGGCGGTAACCACGGGTTTCCCACCGACACCATCACGCGCTGTGGTCAAACTGAGCAAAAGCCAAACTGGCTTTTTCACCATCGCGGATTTACTGCAAAAGCAGGGATATCACACCCAATTCATTTACGGTGGCGAAGCGCACTTCGATAACATGAAAAGCTTTTTCCTCGGCAATGGCTTTGAACAGATTGTCGATGAGCCTCAATATGATAACCCTGAGTTCAAAGGCTCTTGGGGGGTGAGTGATGAAGATCTCTACACCAAAGCGGATCAAGAGTTCACTCGGCTCAATCAACAAGGTAAACCTTTCTTCAGCTTAGTCTTTACCTCGAGCAACCACAGCCCGTTTGAGTATCCCGCTGGTAAGATTGAGCCGTATGATGCCCAGTTCAATACGCGCAACAATACGGTGAAATACTCAGATTACGCACTCGGCACTTTCTTCGATAAAGCGAAAAAATCAGACTACTGGGATAACACCGTGTTCATCATCATCGCCGATCACGATGCACGCGTGTACGGTTCACAGCTCGTTCCCGTGGAGCATTTCCATATCCCGGCGTTGATTCTGGGTAAAGACATAGCTCCGAGAGAAGACGATCGCTTGGCGAATAACTTAGATATGCCACCAACCTTACTCTCTTTGATTGGAGTGGATGCGACGACACCGATGATCGGTCGAGATTTAACTAAGCCTCTCGCGCGTGAAGATGAACGAGCCATGATGCAGTTTGATAAAAACTTTGGCTATCTCACTCGTGATAGTTTGGTGGTGTTCTCACCGGGCGAAAAAGTGTCGACTTACCAATACAACTTTGCCGATAAAACGCTCACGCCCAAAGACGCTACCCCAGAGGATATTGAACGAGCCAAAGCTCATGCTTTGTTAGGTTCGATGGCGTACAAATATAATTGGTACAGCGCTGACGCCGCTCACTAACGCCCAACCCGTCATCTGACAGCCTGAAAAAACAAATTTGCTCACCCTCACAAAAACGCCATCGACTTTCGATGGCGTTTTTACTTTTTACTCAACAATCTGTGATCCGCCACAATCTCGGTAGGGATAAATCGCTAAGTGGCTGTGATTACGATCTCTCATCCTCCCTCCTCCTCCCTGCTGACTGAGTAAAAAGGCTGATTTTATTGATGAATTCTTCATCAATAATTTGCGCAAAACTCTAATAAGGAAATTAACGTGAAACAGGTACTCACCACACTTTCATTGGCGGTTGCCACCCCCTTGCTGGCCGGTTGTAACTCATCCTCCAATGTCGAGAAACTGCCCAGCACCAACGCCTACCAATGCGATGTCGCCGCGACGGATAAAGCGGACGATCTGCGTATCTACCAAGTCATGGTGGAGAGCTTTGTCAACGGCAACGAGCAAATTGGCCACGGCACTGGCTACGGCACCAGCCACCATATGGGCGATATTCAGGGCATCATTGACTCGCTTGATTACATCCAATCGTTGGGGATGAACGGCATTTGGCTCACACCAATCTTTAACTCCGTACCAAAAGCGGGGCAAGATCACTGGGCAGATCGCCTTGACGCCACCGGTTATTTTGCCACCAACTATTTTGAAATAGACCCACGTTTTGGCACCATGGACGACGCACGCCGATTGGTCGAAGAAGCCCACGCACGCGGCTTATACGTCTTCTTTGATGGCGTGTTTGGTCACCACAAAGGCAACGTGGTCGCCTCACCGACAGGCAAGCTTCCGGCTGGAGGCAACAACCCAGTAGACTACCCTGAAAGCCTCGCGTTCTATCAGGAAGTAGCACAATTTTGGGTCAAAGAACTCAAGATTGACGGTTGGCGCCTAGACCAAGCGTACCAAGTGCCGACAGAGGCCTGGGTGGAGATCCGCAAAGCCGTAGATGATGCCTCAAAAAGTGTCACTTACACCAATAACAAAGGGGAAAACGTCAACCCACTGGGCTACATGGTGGCCGAGATTTGGGCGGGTGAAAACCGCATCACCGAAACTGGCTATGGTAGCGGAGAAAATCCCGCACTCTGCTCCGCTTTTGACTTCCCGGTACGCTATCGCCTAGTCGAAACCTTTGCGGTGAATGAGGCGGGCGTAGGCGGTAAATCGGGCGAATGGCTGGCAGAAGGTATGGACTTACATGCGCTTTATCCAAGCCATGCTCAGCCGAACCTGATGATCGGCAACCATGACTTAGTCCGCTTTGGCGATCTCTTGCAGCGCGGCAACATCGCCGAGCCACAAGATGCTGAATACTGGCTGCGCCACAAAGCGGTCTTCGCTTTCCAAGCGGCTTACACTGGGCCAATCACCCTCTACTACGGCGATGAGATTGGCGATCAGGTCGATAATTTCGCCGCAAAAGTAGAACAAGATTGCGCGGTTAAAGGCTTATGTGACGATCACGTTGCTCGCTCCAGCGGCAAAGTGGAAGGCGTAACGGCGACGTTGAATGCCAACGAGCAAGACCTCAAACAGTACGTGCAAAAACTAATGACGCTGCGTAGCAACCATCCGGCCCTTGCCAAAGGCAAGCGGGTCAATGTTCTGGCTGACAACAAAGTCTACGCGGATCATAAAAGCACGGCTGACGAATCAATTCTCTACGTGGCGAATCTCGGCAAAGGGCTGCAATATTTGCAACTGAGCGATGAAAAAGTGGGATCAACGGGCAGCTTGACCGATCTGTTGACCGGTGAGGAGATCAAACTGATCGACGGGCAATATCTGGTCTCGCTCAACCCACTTGAAGCACGCTTCCTCAAGATCAATCAACCTTCGGCAGTTGGCCCTAAAGTTGCCAAAGCGGCGATGGCCAGTGGCATCGGTGAAGGCTTCATGGCGCAGTGCAATAACCCAACGCTCGATGAGAGTGGACCTATCCGCAAAAAACTCTACGTGGTTGGCGATTTCAGCGATTCGGCTTGGCAGCACCAAGATCATCGCCAGTTTGAGTACAAAGGCGACGGCGTTTACCAAGTGGTGACCAACGAAAAACCGGGCAGCTACCGTATGCAGTATGCCGCTAAAACCTGGACTCCTCAGTTCACCGCCAAAGGGCTGAGTCTGAAATTAGGCCAAGATAACCCATTGATTAAAGGCGGCTATGGTAAAGATACCGCGGTGACCATCATGGCGGAGGGCCGCTACGTTTGGAGTTTGCAATTTGACCAACAAGGTACGCCACTCAAAGTAATGGCGTCCAAATGTGCTGAGTAACGCCAGCTCAGCGACATAAGCTGGGTGTCTCACCCTGCTAGTTTGGGATGCTGTTATCAGCATCCCTTTTTTATATTTGGCTAACCTTTCACCCCCTCTGATTAACGAAATCGGCTTCCTGTTTATTTCGTGACCAAATTCAAACATATTCATGAAAGTAATGGTTTTGTAATGCCAAATTGCGACCTTTGTTAACTTTCCTGTTGCGATGAAACTTTATCCTTAATTGATTTTTATATCATTAAACAGAAGGTTATATGCTAAATAGAATAATGACTCTAAGTGCACTGACTCTGCTCTCCACCAGCGCAGCGTACGCACAAGTCACCAATGGTGACTTTGAAAGTTGGACCAACAACACACCAAACGGATGGACAACCATTGATTCCGGTATTGCGCTGAGCCAAAGCAATTCAGTGTTTAAAAGCGGAAAGCTCGCTGCAGCCATTGCAGTCAATACTGGAACCCAATCAGAGACCGATTTCACTCAGCTTGTGCAGGTGGAACAGGGCAAAACTTACCAGTTTTCCGTGTCGCTTTATCACACTGAAGGCAAAGTAAAAGCACGCTTGATCGTGGACGGCTATCAGGGCTATTCCAATAACGGCCTCGTGAACCAATGGCAAGATCTCACCTTTGCTTACACCGCGACAGCGAGCAAAGAGATTGCTGTCGGTCTGCGTTTTTATGACATGACGGGTTTTGACGGCTCTGAAACCGTTTATATCGACAATTTTCAGCCGACAGAGACCGCCACCACTCCGACAGAACCAACCAGTTGCGCCAATACTACCGCGACTCTGACCTTAATCACCGACCAATACGCTAGTGAAACCAGTTGGTTGCTCAAAGACAAATCAGGTAGCAGCTTGTTTTCTGGTTCTGGCTATGACAATTCCTCCAGCAACACAGTGGAAATGTGCCTCGCCGATGGCGAATATACGTTTGAAATCAATGATACCTACGGAGACGGCATCTGCTGCAGCGTTGGGAATGGCTCTTACAGCCTTGTCGCCAACGGCGCCACGCTTGCCTCTGGCGCTGAGTTTGGCAAAAGTCAAGCAACCACCTTTACTTTAGGCAGCAGTACGCCAACGGATCCAACGGATCCTACTGAGCCACCGGTGCTCGGCGAATATTACAAAGCCGCTGAGGGCAAAACCGGCTTTGCACTGAAAACCGCGCTCTACAACATCATCACCAATCACAACAGCCAAGGCTACAACGCAATTTGGAACCTAGCGAAAGTCGCCGATTTGGATCTCTACTATGAGCAGGACGGTTCCATCCTTGATATGTACTCGGAAAAACCTGCGGGTGCTGACGGAGCTCAGTTTACTAAAGTGACGGACCAGTGCGGCCAGTACAGCAAAGAAGGCGATTGCTACAACCGTGAGCACTCTTTCCCGAAAAGCTGGTTTGGCGGCACCATTGAGCCAATGAACTCCGATGGTCACCACATTTTCGCCACCGACGGTTATGTCAATGCCAAGCGCAGCAATTGGCCATTTGGTGAAGTGGGTAGCGCCAGTTATGTATCCGGCAATGGATCGAAACTGGGCACGGCTTCAGCGACGTTAGGCTACAACGGCACCGTATTTGAGCCCATTGACGAGTTCAAAGGGGATTTTGCTCGCGCTTACTTCTACATGGCAACCCGCTACGAAAATGCCATCGCCAATTGGGAAGGCAATACCAGCAACTCCGACGCAATTCTTGACGGCACCAACAGCACCGTATTTGAACCTTGGATACTGAATATGCTCAAACGTTGGCATAGTGCGGATCCGGTGAGTCAAAAGGAGAGAGAGCGCAACCAAGCGGTGTTTGAGTTTCAAGGCAACCGCAATCCATTTATCGATCATCCGGAGTTTGTCAGCGCAATTTGGGGCAACTAATCGGACAGTCTTCCCCATACAGGCCACTTGCATGGGGAAGATGCTTAGCGATAGCGATTCATAATCGCTTGATGTAAAGAAATACCCTCGGCATTTTTCTCGCTTTTCAACCGATCAATCCCCATCTGCAATTGTTCTACGACCTTCTGAGGCACATGCTTATTAAAAGCAAAGTAGAGTTCACCTTTTTTAAGGATGTAAACCACCTTAAACATCTTGGGATCGAGCCCGGCTTGGCCAGTCCACCAGAGTGCCGCATTTTCATCGTAAGCAAGCAGATCAATGCGCTTTTTCATCAATTGCTCAGCCAATTGGGTGACGTAATTTGCTTCTTGCATCGCTTCACGCGGCACGCCCAGCTCCAGCAACATTTGTTCCCCGACATCGTCTCGAATCACGCCGATGCGATAGTTCGCCATGTCAATCGGGTCCTTGATGACAATACCGGAATCGACTCGAGCCAACACCACCGCTTTAATATCGCTAATTGGCCCTACCCACTTAAAAAGCGACTCACGATGCTCGGTGCGCGTGGTAGAAAATAGCACCGCATCATTGTTGGTCAAGGTCGCTCGATAAGAGCGAGCCCAAGGCTGAATGACTATCTGCTGAGGGGTGATCTGCACACCTTGTAATTTTGCCGCTTCAATAAGAATGTCGACCGAGTAGCCAGCAGGAACATCATCTTTAATGAAGTTCGCCGGCGGGTAGACTTCTGAATAGAAAGCAAGATCCTCAAGCGAGGTGACCTGAGCAAAAGAAGATGCGGAGGCGAATGCCGTGAGGACAATTCCTAAAAGACAAAAGCCGCGATGTAAGACGCCCATATTCCACCTGTTTTTTTGCCGAAAGCTACCTAAAAAATAGGTTAAGATCCCAGCAACGTCTATCAGCGGCATTCGCTAAATCAATAACGCCTCAGTTTGCCGTCACGATTTCACGGTAGAGGCAGCCACGAGGGCGGTTTCGTCTAACGGCGCTATTTTAGGCTTGCGTACCACCAAGAACACCGCCACTGCGGCCAAAACAAAACCAGCGACACCATTGATATCAAACGATTCACCGAACATCAGCCACGCTTGCAACGCCGTCATCGGTGGCACAAGGTAAAACACCGACGCCACACTCGACGCCGCACCATTTCTCACCATATAAAGTAAAAGCAAAATCGCCACGCAAGAGAGCACCACCACCAGCCAAATGAGGGCGAAAATAAACTCGCCAGTCCACTGCACCTGCATCGTTTCAAAACGCAGCGCGTAAGGCAAAAATAGCAGCATCGCCGCCATATACTGCACCGTCGCACCGCCAATCATATCCACCCCATGGCAAAAGCGCTTTTGGTATAAGGTGCCGAGGGTAATGCCCACCAATGACATCAAACACAGCGTCACCGCTTGCCATTTATATTGCTCCGATTGCCAGTCCATTTTGCCCGACAACACCAAACTGATAGCCATAAAGCCGAGTACTAACCCCAACCATTGAGAGCTGCGAAAGCGCTCTTGCAGGGTTAACAGCAGTATTACCGCCGTCAAAATCGGCTGAATGCCCACCAAAAGCGAACTCAACCCAGCTGGCATACCCAACGAAATCGCCAGATAGGTGCCACCAAGATAGAAACCGTGGATCAAGATGCCAACCACACAAGAATGCCAAAGCCCCGCTCCGGTGGGCATTCTGCGCCGAAGCAGTGCCACCAGCAGCAAAAACAGCACGACGTTGGCCGCCATACGAATCGACAGTAGCGTTGCTGGCTCTGCGTACTGCAAGCCCAATCTCGCGCCAACAAAGCCAGAGGCCCACAACACCACAAACATAAATGGGATCAATCTCAGCAACATGGTTACTTTCTCTCGTCTTGTTTTACTATTTTGGGTTACTTTAGTCGGGTACAGATAAAGAGATAAGAGACAGACAAGGCCATTTTTATGGGTACAGTTTCTCAAAGCAGTATGAACGAAAATAAATATTTGCAGGTCGAGCAGCATCTTAAGCAGCGAATCGCCACCGGGCAGTATCAAGCAGAAGACCGACTTCCGTCGATACGCGAGCTGCAACAAACGCTTGGTGTAAGTAAGAATACCGTGATCCGCGCCTATCAGGAGCTGGAAGCACAAGGGCTGGTCTATGCGCAACATCGCTCCGGGTTTCGCGTCAAAGAGCAACAAAATGAGCGAACACAAACATGCTGCGCTCCTGCCGACGTGGATCTGCTTTCGGTGTGCCGAGAGATCCTCAGCTACCCCGAACAACGGGAGCGGCTGCCGACAGGCTCCGCGCACCCCAATATCGAAGCGCCCGCGATCAAAAGCCTCTACGCCGAAATCGGACGCCATAGCCGGATGCAAAACCACTTCCCCAGCCACTACCAATTGCCGCCAGGCGATAAACTGCTGATTAAACAACTGGCAAAGTTAACGGCGGATCTGGGCGTGCCCGCCTCCGTCGATGATCTAATTGTCACCCATGGCGCACAACAAGCCATCAGTCTCGCACTGCGTGCCACCACCAAGCCCGGCGATATCGTCGCCGTGGAATCGCCTTGTTATTTCGGCACCTTGCTGCTGCTGGAATCGTTAGGTCTCAAAGTGCTTGAAATCCCCAGTTGTCCGAGAAGCGGAATGGAGATTGATGCGCTCGCTCTGGCACTGAGCCAATGGCCGATCAAGGTGATTTTAGTCACGCCCAATTTCACCAATCCGACTGGCGCAACCATGACGCTGGAGAAAAGGCAGCAATTGCTGACGATTTCAGCCGACATACCCATTATTGAAGACGACGTGTTCGGCGCGCTGAGCTTCGAAGCCCCGCAGCCAACGCTCAAGTCACTGGATAGCCAAGATCGGGTGATTTACGTCAACTCGCTGTCGAAAACCTTGGACTCACGTTTGCGTATTGGCTGGGTATTGTCTGGGCGCTATCGCCAAGCGATTGAAAAACATCTGCTGTGCGATAGCATGGGCAGCCTGAATCTGATGCAAACCGCCGTGGCGAGCTTTCTTACTTCTGGCCGTTATCGCTCGCACACCGCGCGCATGCGGCGGATCTATCAACACAACAGCAAACTGTTCTGCCAGATGCTTAGCAAGGCCTTAAACCAGTGTCCCAGCATGCTGGGCCGGTTTACTCTTCACCCAGCGCAAGGTTCCTTTCTGCTGTGGTTGATCCTACCGCAAGGGTCTGACAGCTATCAGCTTTATCAACAATGCAAACAACAGGGCATCAGCTTGCTGCCCGGCACGGTGTTTGGCACCCAGCAGCAATACCGGCACTGTGTGCGCTTTTGTGTCGCGACCTTTAATCAAGATAAAAATTGGCAAGCGGCGATCGATTTACTCGCCAAGCTGATTGCTAAACAGATCCCCAAAGACCCGCTGTAAACTAAGGGTACATTGCAGTTTACAAATTGCGGCAAAATGAAACTTGTGGCACTTTAGGGCCGATTCGTGCGCCATGTCATAATGGCGCTTCTTCAAAGCAACCATTTTCAAGGACAAAAATGACTGCGACTTCCTACCTAAATCAACTCAATCACCAATATCTGACCATTCATCGCAGCAAAGAAGATTTCTTCTGGGAAACCTACATGGGCATCAGCGATGATCACCAAGGATCAACCCAAGCACAGACACAATGGACCAACTTTTTAGCCCAAGCCGACAAGATCACTGAGATCAAACAACAACTTCAAGCGGCTGAGCAGATCACTGACCAACAAGAAAAAAGTGCGACCAAACAGGGGCTACAAGGCTGGCTGAACATGTTTGAATCGCATGCAATTGAAGCTGACACCGCTCGCGAGCAAAAAGCCGAGCTGATCCGTTTCGAAGCAGAGCTGTTTGAGAAAAAACAGAACCACGTCATGACCTACACCAACGAGCAGGGTCAAGAAGTCGAAGGCAGTCTGCCGGTACTTGGCGCAGCGATTCGCAATAGCGATCAGGAAACGGTGCGTCAATCGGCCCACCAAGCCCTGCTCAATCTCGAACAGTGGCTGCTACAAAAGGGTTTCTTAGAGCTGGTCAAAAAACGCAATGCCTTTGCTCGTTCGATGGGCTACCGAAATTTCTTTGACTATTCGGTGGTTAAAACCGAGCACATGACCACACAAGCACTGTTCGCCATTTTGGATGATTTCGAGCAACGTACTCGCCAATCGCATCAAAATAGTTTGCAGCAACTGGCGCAAGAAAAAGGATCAGCAGCTCTACACGGGCACAACTTCATCTTCTCATTTGCAGGCGATGCGATGCGCGATCTCGATCCGTACGTGCCTTTTTCTAAATCGCTGCGCCGCTGGGTCGAATCGTTTGGCCGATTGAACATCGACTACTCCGCGGCCGAGTTAACTCTCGATTTGTTGGATCGCAAAGGCAAATACCCGAATGGTTTCTGCCACGGGCCAATCCCGTCATTTTACGATCAAGGCGAATGGATCGCGGCTAAAGTCAACTTCACTTCGAATGCCAAACCGGATCAAGTCGGCAGTGGTTACGATGGCATTAACACCTTATTCCATGAGGGTGGCCACGCCGCACACTTTGCCAACGTGAAGATGAACGCGCCATGCTTCTCGCAAGAGTTCGCGCCAACCTCAATGGCGTATGCAGAAACACAATCCATGTTCTGCGACAGCTTACTCAACGATGCCGATTGGCTAAAATTGTACGCGCTCGATGCCAATGGCAATCCGGTACCGGATGAAGTGATTCAAGCGATGATCAACAGCCGTCAGCCATTTAAAGCCTACGAAGAGCGCAGCATCTTAGTTGTGCCGTACTTTGAACGTGCCTTGTATGAACTGGAGGAAACCCAACTGACGCCAGAAGTGGTCACTCAGTTGGCGCGCGATACCGAGCAGAAGATTTTAGGGCTGGCGTGCAGCCCAAGGCCGCTGATGGCGATCCCTCACCTGCTGTCGGATGAAGCGTCCTGCGCTTATCAAGGTTATCTGTTAGCGCACATGGCGGTATATCAAACTCGCGCTTACTTCACCGAAAAGTTTGGTTACTTGACTGACAACCCAGAGATCGGTCCCTTGTTGGCAAAACATTACTGGCATGCAGGCAACAGCGTTTCTCACTCGGATTCGATCAAAAGCCTCACTGGCGAGGGCTTTAACGCCAAGTACCTCGCCGATGCATGCAACCTTTCCAGTGAACAAGCGTGGCAACAGCAGCTGAAGAAAATTGCGGCGCTGGGTGAGCGCACACGTCCACAGCCAGCGTCTCTCAATGCCCGCATCACTGTGGTCGATGGCGCGAAGGTTCTGGCGAGCAACGAGTTAAGTGATGTCGATATGTGCGAGCAATTTGAGCGCTACATCGAAACCACTTACGGCCGTTAATCTTGCCGTCAAGGCATATTGCTCAAGGGCTGGATCACTCCAGCCCTTTTTTGTTGTTTTCTCTTCGCTCTCTGCGCTTCACTTTTACCTCATTTCGTACCCAATAAAACTCGCTGCAAAATTGAAATACATAACAAATACTTATAAATAACTGATTGATAAAGAAAGCTATTTCTATATGCTACAGGCGTCATTATTTAGTATAATGCGGCTTAGTTTTGTCGCATAACATGCGGCATGATGTGCACTTTTTACTACTTTGTCTTCTTCTTTTCGAATCACACAACATCAGTGGAAGAAGCTTCTATAAACAACGGAGTTGGCTGTGAAAAAACTACTACTTGCTTCAGCGGTATCGGCTGCAGCGATTGGCGCTTATGTTTACCAAAGCGGCGTTCTGACCCAAGAAACCAATGATTTGCTCTCTTTAATTCCAGCAGAATCAGCCATCGTTTCGGTGCAAACCGAAGCGTTTGACCACTATGCTTATCTAAAATCGGCCAGCTTCGGTCAACAGCAACTGGCCGATGAGTTTGATGGCGACCTCACCCCAGAGCAACATTTTCTCATTGCTTTATTTGATGGTTATGCGCAAAGCGCCTCTTCCCCTGAAGCGCTCAAAAAGTACCTTGGTACAGCAGAAAAAATTAACCCCTTGTTTTACACCATAGGTTTAATCCCTGTGTACAAGCTCACGCTGCAAGATCCGGCTGCATTTTGGCACACCATCGACCAAAAAGAGCAGGAAACGGGCGCGACACACAAAGCAGAAAAACTGGGGAGCGTCGATTTCCGTCGATATGCCGTCGCTGACAAACAAGAGTTTGGCATTGGTCTCGATTTGATTATCGCCACTGAAAGCAACGTGCTGACGATTACGCTCGATAGTCCTGAGTTGGGCAACGAAAGCCCGCTGAAAATGGCACTAGGTCAAGAGAAACCAACGCGCTCCTTAGCTGACACGGATATACTCAGCGCGCTTCAGGCCAAATATGGCAAAGAGAACAATAGCTACGCGTACTTTGATCATCAAGCGTTGATCAAAGGGTTGACCACGAAAGAGGGCAATCGCATCGCTAAGCAACTGAATGTCATCAAACAGCCTCAAGATGAAGAAGTGTTTGCCTTGCTACAAACGCCTGCATGTCAGCAAGAGCTCGCCACCATCGGCAGCAACTGGCCACGTACCGTCGCGACGGGTCAGTTTAAGTACCAAGAAGGTAAAGCAGTCTTAAATGGCGACGTGATCGTCGAAAGCAACAACAAGACCATTTTGAATGCATTGAACACCATTCGTGGTTTCCTACCGAGCCTCAAAGCGGACGATGCCAGCATCTTCAGTTTAGGTTTTGGTCTGGAAATGGCGAAACTGGCTCCTGCTGTGGGAGAAATCTGGCAAGATCTACGCACACCAACGTACTCTTGTGAGCTACTGAGTGAATTCCAAAACGGGCTCGGTACACAAAATCCAGCAGCGATGATGAGCATGGCGTCGGGCATGGTCAATGGTCTAAAAGGGGTGAGCTTTAGTCTGTACGACCTCAAGGCAAACTTTGAAGGTGAGTATGGCCCGACGCTCGATAAACTGGACTTCATCCTCAGTATGTCGGCCAGCGATCCGAAGATGCTGGTACAAAGCGCGCAAATGTTCATCCCTGAGCTTGCAGGCATTGACATTCCTGCCAATGATCAGCCTGTGGATCTCACTGAACTGCTGCAAGATCAAACAGGGTTAGAGAATCCGCTGTTTGCGCGTCTTAACGACAAACACTTCACACTGTATTCCGGTGAAAAAGCAACCTCGGCCAGTGGAGAGATTATGCCACAAGCACTCAATGCCAACGGCTTGATGAAGTTTTTCATGGATTCACCTCGCTTGTTAGAGCTGATTGATCTCGGCATGCAAATGAGCGGCGAAGAACTGCCTCAAGAGGTGGTAGACGCTTTTTATAGCGAGTCCGCTACCACGGTGACGCTGGATGTGGATCAACACGGTGTGGTCTTCGGTTTTGGTTATCACAATGATCTCAACGAGATGAAAGTGGCCAAAGAGCAAGCGAGCCAATAATCTCTGCAGGATACTTTTTGCTGGGCACGAAAGTGCCCATTTTTTATGGTCTTGCAAAAGAAAAGCGACCTGAATCGGTCGCTCACAGTCTGGCTTACTTTCCCTATTTCATCGGCGCTCCATCTGCCGGGTTGATGTCGGCAGCATGGTCCGAATCGTCAAATCGATACAAGGATGCTTGTCTGTTGTGGATCAACTGAGCCGCGAGAGAAGGGCTAACTGCACGGTGTTCGCCTCTCTCCACTCTGAATTCTCCGTCCCAAAAGTTATCTCTAAAGCGTCCTGATTCCAGGAACTCAACAACCACTTTCATGGCTCTCTCCTCTTCCTCACTTTCGCTGTTAATTATAGTTTTGCCATTAAAAAGAGTGATAATACCAAGCTGTTATAACAAACCGTTCCTTTACAACTCTATTGAGGAATAAAAACAGAGGCGCTCAATGCGCTCAACACCAATCTCAGTCGTTGCGCTTAAGTAACATCATCACTTCAGCGTGATCGGTATGAGGGAACATATCAAACCATTGGGCGCGAACCACTTGATAGCTGGCCAAGTGTGCTAAATCTGCTTGCAGAGTATTCGGGTTACAACTCGAATAAATGAGGTGCTTAGCTGCCAAGCATTCCAACTGATCAGTCAGTGCTTTGCCAAGCCCGCGCCTAGGCGGGTTGACCAAGATCAGATCCGGTGATTGCGTTTGCGAGCGCGAGTATTCGCCAGAATCTAATGCTGCAAAGCTCAAGTTCTCAATACCTAGCTGGCTGGCGGACAGTTTGGCGCTGTTGATCGCCTCTTCTTCTATTTCAATACCCACGACCGCTTGCGCATGTTGAGCGCAGTGCAGGGCAAAACCGCCTACGCCACAAAACAGATCCCACATGGTTTGCGGTTGGATCTCTGCGACCCAGTCTCGCGCCGTCGCATACAGTTTTGCCGCGACATCGGGGTTGGTTTGAAAAAAACTTTTGGGCTTAATCACCATTGGCACGCCGTTAAACTCCTCCAACAGATATTGCGCGTCTGAGAGGAAAATCTCTTGCTCTCCCTCTAGCCGCGCCATGTGTACCGGTTGGATGTTGGCGGTAATCACGCGAATCGCTGGAAAGTCTTGCTGTAAGCGGGGCAAATTGTCTCGAATGCGTTGCAGCGCATTTTCGCTACGCAGCACGAAACGCAACATGAACTCGCCACGTTTTTGGCTTTGCGTGAGCAAAATAAACTTCAGTTCGCCTTTTTTCTTCACTTTATTGTAGGGAGGAATACCCGCGATACGGATCCAGTTCTGCAAATAGCTCAGCAGATCGCGCATCACGTCCTGATAAAGTGGACAAGTGGTGAGAGACACTGGCGAACCATCTTGCACGCTCTCGATGCCCAAAATCGGCTGATGCGCAGCGCCCAGCACGACCATTTTCGCTTTGTTGCGGCATTGGGTGGGCTGGCTTTGCACAGGCGCAAGCCACGCCGAAGTGGACACCTGAGGAAAGAGCTGGCGCAAATGGGCTTCTTTCATTTCGATTTGTGCCAGATAAGGCATCTCGATGTACGTGCAGGAAGTGCAGCGCTTCTGCTGGAAAAATTCACACGGCATGGCAATAGAGAACTGGAAAAAAGAAAACGCAAGTCTAGTCTGCCCAGCACACTTTACCATTCCGATTACTACTCTTAACGACAAATTATGCTTATCGATAGCAGTTCGACATCCCCGGAAAATCGGGATAAAGTCTGCCAATGTTTGACGCGAAGGACTCTGCTATGAATAACGTTATCGAAACCATGCTCGCGCATCGTTCCATCCGTAAATTTACCCAACAGCCGATCAGCTCAGAGCAGCTCGAGGCGATTCTGCGCGCAGGGCTTGCTGCTTCTTCTTCCAGCTTATTGCAAGTGGTGTCGGTGATCCGCGTGACTGACAACGACAAACGAGCCACCTTGGCCGAGCTGGCCGGGCAGCAAGCCTACGTGCAAAGTGCCGCCGAGTTTTTGGTGTTCTGTATCGACTATCAACGCCATGCCGAGCTCAACCCAGAGGTGCAAGCCGACTTCACAGAACTGACACTAATTGGGGCCATCGACGCGGGGATCATGGCGCAAAACTGTCTGCTCGCGGCCGAGTCGATGGGGCTTGGCGGGGTATATATCGGTGGACTGCGTAACCGCGCGGCAGAAGTTGACCAGTTGTTGCAGCTTCCTCAGCATTGCGCTGTGTTGTTTGGTATGTGCTTGGGCCATCCCGATCAAACGCCTGAAATTAAGCCGCGCTTGCCTCTGTCGGTGGTGTTGCATGAAAATCACTATCAACCATTGGATCGCGCACAAGTTGAGCAGTACGATCAAACCATGCTGGAGTACTACGGCAAACGCTCATCCAACCAGAAACAGGTGACGTGGTCTGAGCAAGTGACCAGCAAATTGGCTGGCGAATCACGCTCACATATTTTGCCTTACCTACACAGCAAGGGGCTGACAAAGCGCTAGTCCTGTCGCCAATCGCATTAAGACGTTTTCTTCACGGCAGAGCGCCCCCCCTCTGCCGTTTATTTTGCATTCTCTCGCTATAACCCGCTTGTCACTGGTTACCTGACTACGGCTCTGGGCTACTCTCCCCTCTCTGATAGTGCATAAACTTCGATTAGTTATGCAAAAGCAAGCCTGATATGCATAGTGATTATCATCTGGTAAGAATTTCACCATTTGTATATCGAGCGATAAAAAAGATAAATCCTATGATTTAGCAGATAAATATTCTGACAATCTTTGTTATCACATTGTGAATGCCTATAAAACCTTGGTGAGATGGATCACATCTATTAATCCAATTGGTCAATTTACTTTTTTATTTTTAACGGACGCTGCTACCCTGCTGCTCACCTTGAAATGAACTCAAGGTGCATAACTATAAGGAGTGTTCATATGAATACCAAGAAACCGATGTCGCTAACCGGCCGTGTAATTCTTGGCATGATTGCGGGTATCTTGACTGGATTCGCGATTCGCGCGCTATTTGCTGACAATGGATTTGTCGATGCATATATAGTTAATGGACTATTTGAAGTGGGCGGCAAGATCTTTATTGCCAGCCTGAAAATGCTCGTTGTACCACTCATTTTTGTTTCTCTCGTTTGTGGTACCAGCTCATTGAAAGACCTTTCAACATTAGGTCGTATGGGCGGAAAAACCCTCGCGTTTTACATCACCACCACGGCCGTCGCGATCACACTCGCCTTGACCATGGGCAACTTGTTCCAACCTGGTGCAGGTGCCGATCTAACGGCAGCCAGCTCGTTTAAATCGGCTGAAGCACCGTCATTGGGTCAAGTGATCATTGATATGTTCCCAACCAACCCAATCAGTGCCATGGCCGAAGGCAAAACGCTTCAGGTCATCGTCTTTGCGCTGCTGTTTGGTATTGCCATCAGTGCTGCGGGTAAACCGGGTGAGCGCATTGCGGCAATCTTCTCTGATTTAAACGAAGTGATCATGAAGCTGGTCGCGCTGCTGATGAACCTAGCTCCATACGGCGTGTTCTTCCTGATGGCGAAACTCTTCACTGGTCTAGGTTTGGGCGCAATCATAAATCTAGGAGAATACTTCCTAGTCTTGACCGCAACGCTGCTCATCCACGGTTTGGTCACTTACAGCTTGATGCTCAAAGGCTTTACCGGACTAAGCCCATTGACTTTCTTAAAGAAAATGGAAGATGCCATCATGTTTGCGTTTTCAACCGCATCGTCTAACGCCACCATCCCTGCCACCATGGAAACAGTGAAAAACCGTCTTGGCGTGGACAATAAAATTGCCTCATTCACGGTTCCGCTTGGCGCAACAGTCAACATGGACGGTACTGCGATCATGCAAGGTGTGGCGACCGCGTTTATTGCTCAGGCGTTTAACATCGATCTCAGCATGGGTGACTATCTGATGGTTATCCTGACCGCCACTTTGGCCTCTATCGGTACCGCTGGCGTTCCGGGTGTTGGTCTTGTGATGCTGGCGATGGTGTTGAACCAAGTTGGCTTGCCGCTGGAAGGCATCGCGCTGATCATGGGTGTCGACCGTCTGCTGGATATGATCCGCACCGCCGTAAACATCACCGGTGACGCGTGTGTCTCAGTGATTGTGGCGAAATCAGAAGGTGCGCTGGACATTGAACGTTTTGCCGATCCCAAAGCGGGCGAGAAAGAAGAAGAAGTGCATTTAAAACGCGCTGACGCATAATTTCTCTCTTTGCATCGAAACCTCTGCCCTTGGCGGAGGTTTCTTTTTTTCCTCTCTAGGCACTCACTTCAGACGTTGCTGTAAATAGTCAACCAAGGCTTTGATCTGGTTTGGAATGTACTTTGATTGCGCGTATTGCGCCCAAATCGTCCCTTGGTATCTTCCGCCAAGCTGCCAATCCGCCAGCACCGGCACCAGTTGTCCTGAGGCCAGATCCTCACGAACCACAAACTGCGGAAACAGCGAAATTCCAAATCCACTCAGCACCGCTTCACGGCGAATTTCACTGTGATTCACTGTCAGTGATCCTCGCACATTCACCGATACTTTTTGTTCTGCTTGATAAAAATCCCACACTCGATCTCGCGGATTCTCCCCCAAACAGAGACAGTTACGCTCGCTCAGTTCTTGCGGCGTGGTGACTGTACCATGGCGCTGCAGATATTCCGGGCTAGCGCAAAGCAGCAAACGGCACTGCCCTAGCGAACGTGCCACCAACCCTTGGACTGGTTGCTCGGTGATGTGGATGATCACATCCACTTCATCGCCGATTGGATCGATATAGTGATCGGCGACTTTCAATTGCAGTGAAACTTTTGGATAGTCCTCAATGAAGTTCAGTAATACTGGCGTTAACACTTGACGCGACAAGGCTTTCGGCGCGGCGATACGCAACATGCCCGACACTTGATCTTTCTCGCTTTGTGCCGCTGACACCGCCAGTTTGGCGGCGCTCATCATGTCGCTGCAGAGCAGATAGACTTGCTGACCACAGGCAGTCAAACGCATTTGCCGCGTGGTTCGCTCAAGTAACTTCTCTTGCAATGCGTTTTCCAAACGCGTCACCGAACGACTAATCGATGAAGGCGCCACACCGAGTTTCTGCGCTGCGGCGGAGAAACCGCCCGCTTCAACCACACTGGCGAATACTGCCATTTCAGACAGCAGTGAAATCAGTCTATTTGTATCCATTACGCAATTATCCTTTGCATTGGCAGTGCATTGTTTCACATAAGTTACTTATGGATACTGAACGGGTCAATTTATCAGGAGAAAACCATGACCAGTGCCGCGAGTTCGCTACCTAAACCATCGACCAAACTTCCTCTTACCGAATGCCTGCTACTGCTGGTCGCATTGTTTTGGGGAACCAGTTATGGGTTGACCAAAAGCGCGCTTGTTTTTACCAGCGTACTGCTGTTTATCGCGATTCGCTTCTCAATGACTTTTCTCTGCTTGCTCCCCTTAGCGATACGAGATTTCCGCCGCGGGCTGAATCAAGATTGGTTGAGCGCCTTGCCAACAGGGTTCATTCTTGCGGCCATTTTTCTTTGTGAAGTCCTTGGCGTATCACAAACCTCTGCTTCTAACGCGGCCTTTTTGATCAGTTTGAGCGTCATTATGACCGCCTTTGCCGAACTCACCATCAACAACAAGCGCATTAGTTCGACTCTGCTCGGGTTGACCTTGTGCAGTGTTGTGGGGGTGCTATTACTGACCAGCAATAGAGAGCTTAACCTTACGTTAAACACTGGAGACTACTTGATTCTCGCTGCGGCTTCCCTGCGCGCCTTGATGGTGACCAGTACCAAACGCTTTACAGAAGGCAAGCAGCTCACCACCACCACACTCACCGCGTTGCAATCCTTAGTTGTCGCGATCTGCGCCATACTCGCCGCCATTTTCTATCTGCCGACCTCGGCGATAACCTTACCGACCGAATTGGAATTCTGGCTCACCCTTAGCTATTTAGTGCTGTTTTGTACTTTGTTTGCCTTTTTTGTACAAAACTACGCGGTGCGCAAAACTTCTCCCACTCGCGTCGCCCTTTTGATGGGGAGTGAACCGCTGTTTGGCGCTCTCTTCGCCATGGTGTGGTTACAAGAATCTCTCACCGCGCTGCAATTTCTCGGTGGCGGATTGATTTTGCTGAGTGTGATAACAACATCGATGCGGGAAAATTAATGAGTTGTCCTTTGGTTTAAAGAAGCAGCTGGAAGGTAAAAAGCGAGTGGCTACTCGCTTTTTAAATGGTCACATGTCGAAGCTCATCTGATAGCAAAAAGCAGCAACAGACGACTTAGAGCAACAATCATGCAGGCAACACTTGAGCCATCGTCACCAGAGGCACGCGCAGCGAAACGGCGTTGAGCGCGATGTTGTGGATCATTTCGTCCACCGTGGTGCAGCAGTCCGCCAAAATGGCAACGTTGTATTTCTCCGCCGCTTTCGATATGGCAGTGTGGGTGACGCAGTTTTGCGTCATCATTCCGCAAAGCAAAAGCTCACTAATACCCTGCTTTTTCAGCAGTTCATCGAGATTCGTTTGTTCGAAACTGTCAGCAAAGCGTTTAGTTACCACTGCTGCTTCTGGCGCGGCGGCGAGGATCTCAGCATGAATATCACTTCCTTGCGTACCTTGATTAAAAAACGGCGCGATCCCTTTCTCCGGGTCAGCAATATGCTGAACATGAATCACCTCGATGTTCTGCGCTTTCGCCCTTGCTATCGCTGTTTTCACCTGATTTAACGTCTGCTCAGTGTTCCAAAGTGGGTACTTTCCGTGAGGGAAATAGTCATTCTGTAGGTCGATGACAAGCAGTGCTTTCTTGGTCATTAGCGTCTCCAAATGATGCGTTGTGGCAATGAGATACACATTGTCGTCGATTCTTCGCCCTTGCATCAGCGTCTTTAATGACATAAAAAGGGTTAAAAACGACAATTCTCTGATAAACACAATGAAACAAATTGCCATCGCCATCTGCCACTATCCGCATGCTTTAAAATCCGCCATTTATGGCTTGCAAGAGCTGTTTCTCATGGCCAACCGAATTTGCGACCAATCGGGGATTGAAGTCGAGTTTCTTCCTGTCATTGTGGATGGAACCACTCAGCAACCAAGTCGTTTTAATGTCGTCCTGCTGCCACCAAGCACACAAAGTGATTTCTATCTCAACCCAGAAACGACGCTGATTGATTGGCTCAAAGCACAGCATAACCAAGGAGCGGTATTGGCATCAGCTTGTGCTGGCTCCTTCGTACTGGCGGCAACCCAGATTTTGGCTGGCAGAACGGTGACCACGCACTGGGGTCTGTCGGATCTCTTCCAATTGAAATACCCTGATATTCCTTTAGATATCAGCCAAATATTGGTCGATCATGGTGATGTAATAACCGCTGGCGGCATGATGTCTTGGCTGGATCTCGGTTTTGAGCTAGTAACCAAATACACTTCCGTGAAGGTGATGCGTCAGCTTGGAAAACAGTTGGTGGTTGACACTGCGCTAAGGGAACAGCGCTATTATCAGCAGTTTACTCCGTCTCTCCTGCATGGTGATCAGGTTGTCGTGGCGATTCAGCAGATGATGAATCTGGAATACGGCCAACCTTTGAGCATTCAAGCCATCGCCGCGCAATTTCATCTCACTGAGCGAACCATGCAAAGGCGGTTTCTCAAGGCGACAGGTTACAATCCAAACCACTATTTGCAGCGCCTGAGAATACAAAAAGCGTGCGATCTGCTGGAAAGCTCACAACTCTCGTTTGAGGTCATTGCTCGACAAGTCGGCTACGAAGACACCAGTGCATGCCGCAAGGTGTTTATCAAAACCATGGGCCTCACCCCAAAGGCGTTTCGTCACCGATTTATGTAGTGAAAGCGGCGTGATGCCGCTTTTTAGGGGGAAATGTTGTTGTCAACTACAAGCAAGGATGCTCTTTCAGCAGCTCTTGTCGCACAATTTCAGCACCGGCGCGTAACGCATTGAGCTTGCCTCTGGCAACCTCGCGAGACAAAGGCGCCATACCACAGTTAGTACATGGGTACAGTTTGTCGGCATCGACAAACTGCAACGCTTGGCGTAGCGTCTGCGCGACCTCTTCAGCACTTTCAATCGTATCGGTTGCCACATCGATCGCCCCAACCATCACTTTTTTCCCGCGCACCAGTTCAAGCAGTTCAATCGGCACACGCGAGTTGTGGCATTCGAGTGAAATGATATCGATGTTCGATTTCTGCAACTTAGGGAAAACTTCTTCATACTGTCGCCACTCTGTACCCAGCGTCTTTTTCCAATCGGTATTGGCTTTGATTCCATAGCCATAGCAAATATGCACGGCCGTTTCGCATTTCAGCCCCTCAATCGCCCGCTCTAAACAGGCAATTCCCCAATCGTTAACCTCATCAAAAAACACATTAAATGCTGGTTCATCAAACTGGATAATGTCCACCCCTGCCGCTTCTAACTCTTTCGCTTCTTGATTGAGGATTTTAGCAAACTCCCAAGCCAGTTTTTCCCGGCTTTGATAGTAGTCATCATACAGCGTATCGATCATGGTCATCGGGCCGGGCAAAGCCCATTTAATCGGCTGAGTGGTTTGCTGGCGTAAGAACTTCGCATCTTCGACAAACACCGGTTTGAGACGTGCCACAGGTCCGAATACTGTCGGTACGCTGGCGTCATAGCGATTGCGGATCCTCACCGTTTTGCGATTCTCAAAATCAACGCCGCTCAGGTGCTCAATGAAGGTTGTAACAAAATGCTGTCGAGTTTGCTCGCCATCGCTAACGATATCGATTCCAGCGTGTTGTTGCTCTTGCAGTGCAATGCGCAGCGCATCCTGCTTACCATTGGCGAGTTCTTCTCCTTGCAGTTTCCATGGAGACCATAATTTTTCCGGTTCTGCTAGCCAAGAAGGTTTCGGCAAACTGCCCGCAGTTGACGTTGGTAATAATGTTTTCATATCAAAGGCCACTTATATTTTGTTATTTATTATGCGTATTGCGCAGACCACTGCTCTAGGAGAGCTTGGTAAGGTTTGATGAAATACTCTTGGGCAAATTTGCCTTGTTCAATCGCTAATCGGCTGCGCTCTTCTCGGTCATAGACAATTTGAGTTAATGAGTGGTCGGTGTTTTTCAAATTGGGTTGATAGATTTTTCCTGCTACCGCGTTGGCATTATAAATTTCTGGTCGGTAGATTTTTTGGAACGTTTCCATAGTACTGATGGTGCTAATCAACTCAAGATTGGTGTAGTCATTGAGCAAATCACCAAAGAAATAGAAAGCAAACGGTGCAACACTATTCGGCGGCATAAAATAACGCACTTGTAGGCTCATCTTTCTGAAATATTGCTCCGTCAACGAAGATTCATTGGGCTGATATTCATATCCCAACACCGGGTGTTGATTTTCAATGCGGTGATAGATTTTATTATCCGATACACTTAAGCAGATGACCGGACGCTTTTTAAAGCGGTTTTTATAAGCATCGGAGTGGACAAAGCACTTAAAGAGCTTGCCGTGCAAGTCGCCAAAGTTTTCTGGAATACTAAACTTAGTCTGTTGCTTGTTATGATCCAATAACAACACACTAAAATCATAGTCTCGCACGTAAGATGAGAAATTATTTCCGACGATACCTTCAATACGTTGATTGGTTTTATGATCAACAATATTGGTCTTTAGAATTTCAATCGATGGAAAACTGTCACCTTTACTTTCAATATCAAGATCAACAGAAATAATTTCTAACTCAACCGAATAGCGATCGCCTTTGGGGTTATCCCAATGGGCTAACGAATTAAATCGACTGTCAATCATTTGTAGTGCATTACGCAGATTTTCTTGGCGGTACTCTCCTCGTGCTAAATTGGCAAAGTTGGTCGTAACACGTGTATTGTCTGCGGGATGATAGTTCTCATTAAACCCGATACTTTTAATATTAAAAATCATGTTCTGTTATCCAATTCCAAAGTATAAATAGGCTTATTCCCGATGTGGCCTTTTTTATTTTCAAACCTGCACAGTCCTTTTTCTTTTCGAACAAAGAGATGACGTTCTATTTTTTATATCGTTACAGGTTGTGCTCTAACTATTTTTATACTGGTGAAAGCAGAATAAAAGAAATGGTTTTACTTCATGCTGAACATGAGAAATATTCATGTCTATTGGAATGAGCAAAGAATCGGCCGCAATGAACACCGCTGGGGGATAGTGAAGAGCTGTCTGTGAACTTACTCGTTGGGATGCCTCCTATTCACTGCTCTCAAGAAAACGCCTGAGCTGCCCTTCGTCAATAATCTCTAAGCCATGATCACCTTTGCGAACAAGGCCTTTCTCTATTAGCTCTTTTACCGCTCGGCGATAAACACGGCTTGAGGTGCCAAATCGTTCCGCTTCTTGGTTCACTTTATCAAACCCACCCAACATCACGGGGCGCTCTTTTTGTTGCAGTAAGTCAAAGGCGATATTGTAAGCGATAGGATGCAGTAATCGGCTGGTGTAGATCTCCATTGAATCTTGATAATCTTCTGCCAGTGCTGAAGCAAAAAACACCATCATTTCAGGGTATTGCTCAAGAGCCTGAGTCAAGCGGTGAATGCATATAAGATCCACTTGCAAATGTTCATCGGCGGTCACCGTCCACTGGCACGGGGTTTGGGTAAAAAATTCCATCTCACCAAAAATATGGTCATCGCAATTGGCTTCACCAAGCTGAAAACGTCGGCCGTTTGCCGCGATAATATTCATGGAAACACGCCCCACTGGCACCACAAAAAGCTGTTCCAGCTTCTCCCCCTGACGGAGAATTTCCGTCCCTGCATCCACATAGTGGCTACTCACTTGGCAACGGTAGATCAGCTCGCGAAACGCTTTGCTTTGCTCTGTCAAATAAGCAGCAAAGCGGCCTGTTGGGTAGGGGTTGATTCTCATCTTGTACCTCTGTGTTGCACTGGTGGAAGAGACTACGTTTCCAGCCTTATGATGTCACTCATCTGTCTACGAGAATGAGAGCTGACAACAAGCCTAAACGACAAAACGGCATCCGAAGACACCGTTTTGTCGTTTAGGGTGATTGGCTACCTACACTAAACCGCAAGCAGCGCTTCTAATGCCGCTAGGGATGCGCGCTTTTCACCTACCATCATGGCGTCATCATCATTCACGTACTGGTTTACCCCTTCTTTGACATCTTGTTGGTATCGAACCACGTTGTTGAGTACCGAAGCAACCTGTAACCCGCGCAGACGCCCAACGGTAAACAAGGCCGACGTTTCCATATCCGCACCTAAGATACCCTTCTGATTCCAGTATTGGCATAGGGCGTCTTCGTCATCGGTATAGAAACTGTCATGAGAGCGCACAACGCCCATATGGTAAGGCACCGCTTGCGTTTGCAGATAACCATCAAGCCCCTTTAGTAACGAAAAACTCGCATACGCTGGGTAAGCCGCACGGATATAAGCTTTTGAGCCGCCTTCATCGCGAACCGCCCCTTCGGCAACAATCACCTCACCTAAAGCAATATTGGGCTGCATCGCACCTGCCGAACCAACACGAATGATGTATTTCGCGCCGCACTGCTTAAGCTCTTCCACCGCGATGATCATCGAAGGCGCACCAATACCCGTGCTGCACACGGTAATGGCTTGTCCTTGGTACTTACCGTTGAATAAGCGGTATTCACGATTTTCCGCTATCAGTTCGGCGTTATCGAGTAAGCCAGCAATACGATTGGCTCGATTCGGCTCACCGCAGACAATCACGCGTGCTGCCACTTGGCTTTCATCGACACACAGATGGGGCTGTTTATTCATGCGACCGCCTCATCAACGGGTTTGTCAGATGGCTGTTGAGCTTGATTTCGCTTTGCCGTGCGCGCCCATTCCCGCGTACCATTCGCGGCAATAAACATAAGAATCGCGTATTGAAGTGACATCGCGTATACCCCTTGCATGGCATAGATGCCTACGCTGATGATGTTGATCACGACCCACAAAATCCAGTTTTCCACGTATTTCCGGGTCATAAGGATTTGCGCCACAATCGACAGCACAGTCATAGTGGAATCCCAGAACGGAAACGCATCCGGCTCTAAAGCTGGCTCTGATAACCCAGCCCCAAAGAGATTCAGAGCATCCACTGCGATGTTGGCCAAGGCGTAGAAGAATGGATCAATATAAACCGTCAAAAGCGCAATCGCACAGACGCAGATGGCGCCCGTGATCATCATTTTTTTCTGGCTGAGCCAACGGACTTCCAGCAAATCGCCTTCGGCATTCGGTCGTGTCCACGCATACCAGCCATACACATTGGCACAGAAGAAAAACAGTTGTAGCAAAAGCAATCCGTAGAGTTGGATTTGAAAGAAGATCACTGCAAATAGTGTCACGTTTATCAAACCAAACAGGTAATTGATGGTTTTTTCTTGACTAGCAAACCAGATACACAGCAAACCAAAGACAGTGCCAATGGCTTCAATCCAGCTCATGGCGTAACCGTCGCCAATCGGGATATTCACCAGTGTATTATTGATATCGAATAGGGAGAACAGCTCCATATGAGCTCCTTTTGTTAAAACGTATTGGATAAGCTGATGTTAGTGGCTGTCGGCATCATTGAGAGAGGACATTTGTCCCCCTTGAGGCGTTAGCGATCATACTTCCGGCTAAATTACTGACGGGCCACTCCATGATCTGGCTTTGGCATGATCACCACTTGGCTAAAATCGATCCAACCATTGGCAAGCAGATCTGGCGCTGCAATATGCTCAGAGAGATTAAGATCCTGCTGGGTGTGGTAGAGCGGTTGGTACAAACCCCGTTCCACCAGCTCGCGCTCTAAACTATCAAAGCGCGCTAAGCGACATTCTGCTATTTCTTGCTTCATTATCTCCACGGCTTGCTGCTTCAACCAATGTTTGTTGTCAGCGCTTAAGCATGCATTAACTGAGGAAGTACAGAGCAGCCAGCCAAGCCACGACATGTCACTGTCATCACTAAAAACTTCACCCGAGATGATGATATCGGCTTCTGCAAGTCGTTTTTCATTGTCGAACTCGGGAAATGGCAAAACCTCAATATTGCAACCAATACCAACCGAACTTAGCTGGCTCGCCACCTGCTCCGCCACCGCAATGTGAGTGCTCAGTTGATAGGTCAGTATATTTAATGGTGACCGAGGCAGGCTTAAATTGAGGCCAGCCAGAAGGGGATGAGGCTGCTCCACACTCGCTGGAGAAAGGTCTGGTTGACCCATCATTCCTTGGGCTTTGGCGAGAACTTCCCCCTCCAAATCAGAAGGCGGCAACATGGTTGACAGCAACCCTTGTAGCCAAGCGCGATGTTCAGTGACGGCCATCCAAGAGTGGCGCTGAGGATTCAACATGGCATAAACACAACCCGGTTCCCACTGGCGCTTAGCCACAAACCCTTCGCTGCCGTATTTCCTCACCTCACGCCCATGTGCCACATCGCTGTGCAAGGTAAACTCTTTGGCATTGGCGCCAAGATTCCATATTTCAATGCCATCAATCCACGGGCGATAGCCATGGTAGCGCGGAAACACACTGAGCAAAGTTCGCCACTCATTTTGTTCAACTAACATAAATGGCCCTGCGCCGAACCGTTTTTGCCCCGACTCCTTGCTTATGCCCATTGCCGTGTGCGCTAAGAGCTTGGGCAACAGCCGAGGCATCTGATGACTGATAAAACGCAATTGCCGCTCACCATCGACGATCACCTCGTCAATAAAATCAAACAGCGGCCGACTGCCAGAATGCGAACCGATTAAACGTTCAAAGTGCGCTTTCACGCTGTGCGCGGTAAGCTCACTGCCATCATGAAAATAGAGATGTTTGCGCAGCACCACCGTCAGTGTATCGCCACGTAGCTGGTAAAGCTGGGCGAGATCGCAGCGAAACTCAGCGCTTTTGTGCTCAAAGTGGATTAATCTCGCATAGAGATAGCTGGCAATATGATGCTCTGTGCGGCGGCTGATAGAAATAGGGTCAAGCCCGTGTGTCGCACGATAAAAGGGGATCTGCAAAATATCGCTGTCACTTGGCTTGGACTGATACTGAGCCAGATAGCCACCTAAAAACGACGAACGCTCTTGCTCAGGCAGCAGCGAAATCGCGGGTTCAATCTGCCCCACTTTTAGGTAGTTTTCGGCTTGGCGCTTAAGGCGCGCATCGACCCTTTTCAGCAACTTAGCTTGCGGCAGATTGCCTCGCCCAACACCGGCTTGCCAATCGAGGATCTGCTCTTTCACCAGCCGTTTAATCACCAACTGCGCATTGCGCCGAGTGCATCCCAACGCTTCACTAAAACGATCTAATGAGACCGCTCTCCACTCATCTTGCACCAATTGATCGCGACAAAACGCGAGTGCCTGCCAATAACGCATAAAGGTGAAATCCTATTTTTGTATTTCTATTTTTCTTCATCTTTTCCTCACGATAATAACCCCATCATTTCAGGAAGAAAGGACAGATTGATGAATACGTTAGCCGAGACACACATTTCTATTTGGCGCAGTCGCCCGTTTGTTATCCTCTTTTCCAGCGCTTTTTTTGTCGCTTTCGGCGGTCAGATTTACAATTTGGCCCTGCCGCTGCTGGTCTATGAGTTAACCCAATCCTCCCAGATGATGGGCTGGATGCGCGCGGTGGAGTTCTTACCCAATTTACTGCTGGCGCTGTTTATTGGCGTTTGGGTTGACCGGGTAGATAAAAAACGCTGGTCGCAGGCGATGTTGCTTGGTCAAGTAGGCGTCGTGCTGGCGTCTTACTGGGCGGTCGAAACTCTTGAAGAGCCGCTGTGGGTGCTTTTTCCCGCCGCGTTTGTGATGATGGCGTGTAACTACGGCTATCACAATGCGCGCATTGCGATGATGAAAAATGCGCTGGCGCAGGAGAGGCAAAATACCGCGACCGCTAGAATGAGCGCACTCAACAGTTTTATGGAAACCGTCGGGCCAGTGCTTTCGGGCGCATTGATGTTGCTTTCCGCCATTCATCACGTATTTCTCGCGGTGGCACTGTTGCTGGGATTGGCGTTTTGGCAGTTGCAAAGACTCGAATTAACCTCTAGCCCTGTAAAATCACACCCAAGTGTTTGGCGTTCACTTTACCAGGGCTGGCAGATCCTGCGCGCAGAAACCGCGATGTGGTACATCACCTTGGCCGTGATGGTGATCAACACCACAGGCTCGGTGTTTTGGATCCAAGCGCTCTATTTTGCCAAAGCGCAGTTGGCACTCAACTCCGTAGAAGTGAGCTACCTGATTGCCGCGTCTGGTTTGGGTGGTCTACTAGGTTCGTTCAGTGCCGATAAAGTGCGCCGCCGCATCGGGCTGGGAAAATTGCTGCTGCTTTCCATTTGTCTCGAGTCGTTTGGTTTTCTTATTCCGCTCATCGCACCGGGAGTCGTTTCTCTCGCCATCGCTTTTGCTTGGGTCTCCGCCATTGGCTTGTACAGCAGCATTTGCATTTGGAGTTATCGTCAAGAAGCGTTTGCCGAAGCGCATTTAGGCCGTGTCGCCGGAATTACTGGTTCGCTGTTTAAGCTACTCATGCCAATTGGCCTAGCCGCATCGGGTTACTTAGTGGCAAGCGTTGGCATGAATGCCCTGTTTATTGCGTGCTGCTGCGTTCAGCTTCTCACTGCGCTAGTTCTTGGCTTGAGCCGAGTGAGAAGCCTCGCGTAGCGGCGCACTCAGCTTAACGCAATCGGCGCATGCGTTTTCGCGATGTAGAAAATCATCACGAACAGTATGCAAGTGACGGAGGTAAACACAGTTCGCAGTTGGCGGTTGAGTTTCGGCTTAAACGCCAACATGGCACATGCCACATACGCAACCAACAGCAACAACTTTTCTGTCAGCCACGCATCGGTAAACGGATACTGATTGATGGTTACACACAACACTAGCGCCGACAGCAGCATGGTTAGAGTAATTACTTTGTGCGCTTTGAATGCCAGCTCACTCTCCAGCCATGCCGAGCCACGGTATCCCCAGTAGGTGCGCAGAGCAAAACTGAAAAAACTGAGTAAAATCAAGCCCACATGGGCTTTTAGCAGTAGTAAGTACATAGTCATCCTTAACATGAAGCACATTTAAACGGTTGTTTAAAGTAATTACTCTTTCTGTCAGCCACCTTGATGTAAATCAAGTGTTATTAAAATGACTTATTGATGTTTACCAAAAGCCAATTTGATTACAAATTAGCCACAGAGATCATGGTGAGATTCAATCGATCTCGAGTGCAGTTTTAGGTTGCTCGTGGAGGGATGTGACCGAGTAAGAAGAGCGGGATCTCACTCGTTTTTGGACAGAACTGTTTTATATGGCGTTCTAATTTAGCAAATCATCAATTACCTAAAGTATGGCAAAATTTAGAGTGCAATATTGATTGATAGTGCAGACAACTAGCTTTCTCTGCGTATTTCTATGAGTTAATTCATGCCTATTTTCAATAGTCAACAAACTGTAATGAAAGCATGATAAATGTCGAATTTAGTAATCCTAAACATCCACAGGGCAATTGATGAAAATATTATTTGTGTGCAAACATAATGCAAGCAGAAGCATTTTGGCTGAAGCAATTACAAAAAAATACCTGCCTGAAAATTTCCAAATCGCAAGTGGTGGTAGCCACCCTAAGGGTCAGATCAATCCTCGTATTGCACAATACCTTGATATGCATGGTTTTGATGCCTCTGAGTTTCACAGCACTTCATGGGAAGAAAGGCTGAGCTTCCATCCAGATCTAATAATTACTGTGTGTGACACAATGCATAATGAAACTTGCCCAAACTGGTTATCAGCAGGTATTCGGTTGCTTGGGATCTTGAGCCATTGCCTAATGATGAAACTTCAGTCTCCGAATTTAACAAGCAGTGCGATAAAGTATACTCCTCTCTAAAACGAAGAATTGAAGCTCTTGCAAACATCGATTTTCAAAATCTCGATTCTGAAGAAATAAAACAGCATGTGCTCGATCTAAAATCAATGTAGATAAGTGTATGCGTAACGAACTGATACTACTTCATTAAAGATTTTTTACAGATCTCGCTTATTCCATGACTTAAGGTTAAAAAATAATGCCAGCTACGATTGCTGGCATTGGTGAACAAATCTGCTTAGTTTTATTTATTGCTGAGCCAGTTTTTGATTTGTACCTATGGGCAACCAAAACGAAATGATGGTGGTTAATGTCAAAAAGGCAAAGGAGACCCATAGACAGGCGGCGAATCCCCACATTTGGAACACCCACCCAGAGAGCACCGTGCCGATCAAGCGTCCCATTGCGTTTGCCATGTAGTAGAAGCCGACATCCAACGAAACCCCATCGCCTTTGGCATAGCTGACGATCAAGTACGAGTGTAGTGATGAGTTAACCGCAAACACAGCACCAAAAATCATTAGTCCAACCACAATAACCACCTCTGGGTGCCATTGCTGCTGCACACTATAAGCAATCACGCCAGTCACGACAGACAGGAACAACGCCCAAGCGATGGCGGCTTTACCATCTGGAGCATGCCCCGATTTACTGCCGGTTATCTTTGGCGCAATTCCTTGAATCACTCCGTAACCGATAACCCAAATAGCCAAGAAGCCACCTACTGCACTGTGATCCCACCCAAACACAGACCCGAGATAAATAGGCAGGGCAATCACAAACCAAACGTCACGCGCACCAAACAAAAACATACGGGCAGCAGATAGAATGTTCACGCTGCTAGACTTGGAGAAAATCTCAGAGAACTTAGGTTTATTTTTCGCTTTGCCCAAATCCGATTTAAGGCTAATGACACTGCCGATAAAGACCAACAGAAGCACACCTGCCATCGATGCGACAGCGTATTGAAAGCCAATCAGAGAAAGCAGTGCACCGCCTAAAAAGAATCCCGCCCCTTTTAACGCATTTTTAGAGCCGGTGAGTATGGCTATCCACTTATACAATGCACCTTGCGCATTCTCTGGGACTAACGTTTTGATAGAACTTTTGGCACTCATCTTGTTGAGGTCTTTGGCAATACCTGACAAGGCTTGCGCCGCCATAACCCATGGAATAGAGAGCCAACTTGCGGGAACGGCCAGCATTGAGAGGGCGATGATTTGCATAGCCAAACCGATATTCATGGTTCGATTTAAGCCAAGCCGAGCGCCAAGCCAGCCACCAATCAGGTTAGTGACAACGCCAAAAAATTCATAGAAAAGAAAAAGGGAGGCAATCTCTAAGCTTGAATACCCCAAATCATAGAAATAGAGCACCACCAGCATGCGTAATGCACCATCGGTGACGGTGAAATTCCAATAGTTAAATGTGACCAACATGTACTGGCGGACATTTTGGTTGAGCTGAGACAACATATTCACTCTCTTAAAAAAGAGCCGCTGAAGGCGGCTCTTTGTGGTGTTTACTGATTAACAAATTGATGGATGTACTCGACTTGTACATCCTTGGTAAATGCCCCAGGTCGCAGTGATTGGACATGGGTGATGACCTCTTGCAATTCCCAACCCTTTTCGAGCAGTAAATGTGCAGCCAGTAAACCAGTACGCCCTGAACCTCCCATGCAATGCATGGCAATCTTTTCGCCATTTTCTATCGCTTTGTGTAGAGAAGGGGAGATTTTTTTCCAGCGTTCTTGGAAAGATTCATCGGGTGCGCAGTCATCTTCTATTGGTGTATGGAACCATTGCAGGCCTGCTTTCTCAACAAGGTCTGGCAAGTCACCAACGCCTTTTTCTTGCATTTCGTGAGTGCTTAGTGCGGTAACAACGACGGTTACGCCTTGAGACTTGAGCTGCTCAATGCTGTCAGTAAGCGAGGCTTCTTTGGTGCCAGGACAAGGCGTCAGTACTAACGCTGCGTTATTGTCTTCATTGTCTTCAACAGGCAGTTCCCAGGTAGGATGTGTCATTTGTTTGCTTCCTTATGCTAGGCCGACTTTACGAACCAGCTCTGCGGTACGAGTGGCGTAGCCCATTTCATTGTCATACCAAGCGTAAATTTTCACCATGCGTTTACCGACCACCATGGTCGAAAGCGCATCTACAATCGTTGAACGTTGGTCGCCTTTGTAATCAATAGAAACAAGCGGGCGTTCTTCAAAGCCAAGAATGCCTTTCAGCTCATTTTCTGATGCCTCTTTCAGAAGTGCATTGACTTCTTCTACTGAGGTATCACGTTGAACATCAAAAATAATATCGGTCAATGAGGCATTGGCTAGCGGTACGCGCACAGCGTGGCCATCAATTTTTCCTTTAAGATCTGGGAAAATCTCGATGATCGCTTTCGCAGAGCCTGTGGTGGTTGGGATCAAGCTCATCCCACAAGCACGCGCACGACGAAGGTCTTTATGCGGAGCATCTAAAATCGTTTGGGTGTTAGTGAGGTCGTGGATAGTGGTAAATGACGACTTCTCAATGCCCAACTTCTCATGGATCACTTTCACCACAGGGGCAATGCAGTTGGTGGTACAAGACGCAGCGGTCACAATCTGGTGTTTTTCTGGGTCAAAAATGTGATCGTTCACGCCAACCACAATGTTCGCAATCCCATCTTCTTTCACTGGCGCGGAAACCACAACACGCTTAACGCCTTGTTCCAGATACAGATTCAGGAACTCGGATTTACGGTGTTTGCCCGTTGCCTCGATCACCACGTCACAGCCTGACCAATCTACCGCATCGATGGCTTTTTCTTGTGAGGTTGCAATGGTTTTGCCATTGATGACAATTGCGTTACTTTCACTCTTCACTTCATGCTGCCAGCGACCTTGCACTGAGTCAAACTCAAGCAGATGCGCTAAGGTTGCCGCATCACCTGCCACATCGTTAATTTGAACAAACTCGATTTCTGGCCAATCAAACGACGCTCTCAGCGCTAAACGTCCTATACGACCAAAACCATTAATTCCTACTTTAATAGACATCTTTAATTTCCTTTAAACACAACATTCTGGGCGAGATTTCATCTCGGATAAGCGTTGAATATCTTGCTGGTACTCTGCTTTTAGGCAGTTAGAGTCAACTAACCCTTGGATCTGTTTTTTCATCCAACCAGGAAGCTGATCCGATAAGCGGTAAAAAACCCACTGACCTTGACGGGTATCCACCACCACACCACTGGAACGGAGTAATGCAAGATGGCGAGACACTTTAGGCTGGCTCTCGTTGAGGGATTCTGTCAGTTCTCCGACACAGAGCTTTTCTTCACGGGCAATCATCAACAAGCAGCGAACCCGAGTTTCATCTGAAAGTAATTTAAAAAACTGATGAGGTAACATTCCACTTATCTCTGCATATGTGAATAAGCATATATATTGTATAAAACGGGGCTCTTGTCAACATCAGAATCAAACCAGCCAACAGCTTTAAAGGTCAATGTTAAAGCGAGAAGTAAAATAGCTGACCGCATTCTGAATGGCTTTTGTGGCATTTTGATTACAGTCAATCTCCCAATAGACCTGTTTTTGATACGCCTCTCTGCGGCGATTGTGCTGGTACATCGCATAGTTAATATCGATAACGTAATCGTAAGCGGGCTCTAACTTTTGTGTCGGATCGATAAAGAGGTAGCCAAAATACCCCAATTTTTCCAGGTCGCCCTGTTCGGGACAATCTATGCCGTTGACCGCTTCAAACGTGATTTCATAGAAACTTCCAGCATGTATGTGTAACAACTGAGCGGCGATACAAGCAAGGTCAGAGTTAGGAAAGCTGATCAGATGAACCGTTCTTTTATCTATCATATCGTTAGCCTCCTTTACTGACAGACTCTATCCAGTGAATGCGCGAAGCAAAATATCGAAAAAACCTCGAAGTTCACAAACATTTCACGCCGATGAATGTTCAATCGCACAGTAGCCATTGAGTTTTCTATTAAAGTAATTGATTTATATGAATTAAATAAACCCACTAAAGCAAAACAAAACTGGCATTCATAAATTTGAAACATAAAAGCTATTTTACTGTCACATTACCTGCTCAAACTTCACCTCAGTTAAACAATACAAAGCCGCTTACGCAAGGCTCTTCAAAACAATCTACGTCTATGGAATTTAATGAGGGAAATATTATGAAGTTCGGACGCAATGCGCTTTTGCTTGCTTCAACCATCGCAACTGCCATCTCTGCCCCAGCAATGGCACGTGATACAATTCAAATCGCAGGCTCTTCAACCGTTTTGCCATTTTCTTCTATCGTTGCAGAAGAGTTCGGCCAAACCTTCCCACAATTTAACACGCCAGTGGTCGGTTCAGGTGGCTCCAGTGGCGGTCTGCGCCAGTTCTGCCAAGGTGTTGGTGTCAATACCATTGACATCGCAAACGCATCACGCGCGATTAAATCTTCTGAAGTGGAAAGCTGCCGCGCTAATGGCGTGACAGAAATCATTGAAGTTAAAGTTGGCTATGACGGCATCGTGTTCGCATCTCGTACCGACAGTGGCACTTTTGCCCTTAAGCCAGAGCATGTGTTTAAAGCGGGTGCAGCACAAATTCCACAGAACGGCAAAATGGTGTCAAACCCTTACACCAACTGGAAGCAAATTGACGCCTCTCTGCCTGATCAAGAAATTCTGCTTGTGATCCCAGGCTCTAACCACGGTACGCGCGAAGTGTATGAAGAGAAAGTGGTTCACCCAGGTTGTGAAAAATTTGCCGAAGTCAAAGCGATGGACAAAAAAGCCAAAGGCAACTTCTGTAATGCGATTCGCACCGATGGCCGCGTAGTTGAAGTCGCTGGCGACTATACCGAAACCCTCGCTCGTCTTGATGCTCAGAAAAATGCACTTGGTGTATTTGGCCTAAGCTTCTACGATCAAAACCGTGACCGCTTGAAAGTGGCAACCGTTAACGGCGTAACCCCAAGCCTAGAAACGATTGGCAGCGGACAATATCCAGTTTCTCGTCCACTATTTTTCTACATCAAAAATGCACATGTTGGTGTCGTACCTGGAATCCTAGAATACGCACAATTCTTTGTCAGCGAACAAATGGGAGCAACAGGCAGCCCACTTGAAGCGGCTGGCCTTATCCCGATGGATGATAAAGAGCGTGCTCAAGTATCAAATAATATTAAAAGTCGTAAAGTCCTTTAAGGCTCTCTGATTAGCTTGGGTTGGCATTTGTCGGCCCAAGTTAACGCTTTAATAAGGTAAGAATAATAATGAATAATCTGATGCTGATGGTTGTGCTACTGGCGGTAATGACACTGGCTTACCAATTGGGTCTGACGCGCAGTAAAAAAGTAGCATCAACCAATACGGGAACTCAGCGTTTACACTCTCGTCCTGTTTATCATGGCATGCTAACTCTGTTGTGGTCTGTGCTTCCTGCATTGCTCATCTGGATTGTGTGGAGCCTATCTTCGCCCGTTTTGATTCAGCAAATGGTCATTGATAGCCTTCCTGCGGATCTTCAGCCAACGGCTGCAGAAAGTGCTCAGGTACTGATGAACAAACTGCACAATATCGCCAGCGGCTTCGCTGTGCTCGATAGCTTTTCTCCTCAAGAAATTACCGCCGCAGATTACTTCAAGCAGTTACAACAACGCAGCGATTTATTACTCACTGGTTTGATGGCAACGGTGGCCGCAGCAGGATTAGTTTTTAGCACTCGACAAATTCGCCCTGATCTTCGCGCACGCAACACCGTCGAGCGTGCACTGCATATACTGCTGATTCTATGTTCTGCCGTGGCAATTTTAACCACAGTCGGCATTGTTCTTTCTATGGTCGGTGAAGCGTTACGCTTCTTTAGTTTTGTTAGCCCGAGTGAATTTTTCTTCGGCACCACATGGAACCCTCGTTTTTCAACCGTTGGAACAGAAAACCAAACCGGCTTTGGTATGTTGTCGTTACTGGCAGGCACCTTTTTAATCGCCTTGATTGCGTTAATCGTCGCGATTCCTATTGGTCTGATGTGCGCCATTTATCTGGCTGAATATGCGCCAAGTCGTGTTCGCTCGATAGCCAAACCGATTATTGAAGTGCTCGCGGGTATTCCTACCATCGTCTACGGATTTTTTGCTTTAATCACCGTCGGCCCATTTTTGAATGAATTGGGACAGTGGCTCCATGTCGACATTCGCGCCACTTCTGCTCTAACAGCAGGGATTGTGATGGGCTTAATGGTGATTCCCTTTATTTCCTCGCTATCCGACGACATTCTTACGCAGGTGCCCAAAACACTGAGAGATGGTTCTCTTGGCCTTGGTGCAACGAAATCAGAGACCATCCGTAAAGTGGTGCTGCCAGCAGCGCTACCGGGAATCACAGGCGCAGTGTTGCTTGCGGCGAGCCGCGCAATAGGTGAAACCATGATTGTGGTCCTTGCTGCAGGCAATAGCCCAGTGTTGACCGCTAACCCTTTTGAGGCCGTCTCAACCATGACGGTCACCATCGTCAACCAACTTACCGGTGATACCGATTTTGCTAGCCCACAATCCTTAGTGGCGTTTGCGCTTGGTTTAACCCTGTTTGTGATCACTTTAAGCCTTAATGTGATCGCACTCGCTATCGTGCGTAAGTACCGTGAACAGTATGATTAACACTATGGACAACACCATGAGTACTTCTAACCTTGCAAAGGATGACATCTTAGCGCGGCGTGACGAAACCAAGCAGCGCATTGCTCGCTCGCTGAAAAAACGTCACAACAGTGAACGACGCTTTAAAGTTTTCGGGATTAGTGCGGTTGTTTTAGCTCTAAGTTTTGTGGCGATATTATTTACGTCAATCCTTTCCAAAGGTATTCCAGCCTTTTGGCAAGCGACAGTGACCTTGGATGTCTATTTTGACCCGGATGTGGTGAAAATAGATCCTAAACCTATCCAACAAACTGATGAGAGCCCGGCACAGTTCAAGCAACGCATGCTGACATGGCAAAGCAGCGTTGGCATGGTTAATTTCAACCGCATTATTGTCAACAGCTTGGCTAATGAAATTCCAGAAGTAACGCGTTATCAGCGCGACGCCCTTAAACTGATCACTAGCGGTGAACGCTTTGCTTTACGCGATATGATCGTTAATGACCCTTCACTGGTCGGCCAAACCTTGCGTCTTGACTTACTGGCAGAAGCCAACGTTGATGTGTGGTTAAAAGGCAACATTGACCGCGATTTACCCGACTCTCGTCAGCAGTTAAGTGCACGTACTCGCGCTTGGGCTGATGAATTGGCAGAGCGTGGCGTTATCCAAAACAAGTTCAGCACTGCGTTGTTTATGAACGTCGATTCTCGCAGCTCATTGGCTTCTGCTGGCCTTGCTGGGGCGTTTATGGGATCGGTATTTATGATGCTCATCGTTATGGTGTTGGCTGTACCGATTGGCGTCGCTTCCGCGATTTACCTAGAAGAATTTGCCCCCAAAAATAAGTTCACCGATTTGATTGAAGTGAACATCAACAACTTGGCGGCGGTTCCTTCGATTGTCTTTGGTTTACTAGGCGCTTCAGTATTTATCTTGTGGTTTAAGCTGCCGCTCTCTGCGCCACTTGTCGGTGGTTTGGTGCTAACGCTTATGACGTTGCCAACGGTCATCATCGCCACGCGTTCAACGTTGAAAGCCATTCCGCCATCGATTCGCCAAGCGGCACTGGGTATCGGTGCGTCAAAAACGCAAGCGGTATTTCATCACGTATTGCCTTTGGCACTACCGGGTATCCTGACTGGGGCCATTTTAGGTATCGCGCAAGCATTAGGTGAGACGGCACCGCTACTCTTGATCGGCATGAGCTCGTTTGTCGCGAGTGTGCCAGCGACGCCGCTCGATCAATCGACTGCACTTCCTGTGCAGATATTCCTCTGGCAAGGCAACGAACTGCGAAACTTTTTTGAAGCAAGAACCTCTGCTGCAATCACCGTATTGTTGGCATTAATGATTAGCTTAAATGCGCTGGCGATTTGGTTGCGTCGACGCTTTGAAACTCGGTGGTAATAAAGATGATAAGTGAAGCTATTATGAACAAACACGCGCTTGTGACACCACAGGTAAAAAGCACAGCCAAAGAAGCGGTTCAAGCCACACAGATTAAAATGGCCGCTCGTGATGTGAAAGTTTTTTATGGTGAAACTGAGGCGCTACACGGCATCAATATGGATATCATTGAGCATGAAGTGGTTGCCTTTATTGGCCCTTCTGGTTGCGGCAAATCGACCTTTTTACGCTGTTTAAATCGCATGAATGACACCATTGACACGGCTCGTGTTGAAGGTTCAGTGACCTTAGATGGGCAAGACATCTATCACCCAAGTTTGGATGTGGTGCAGCTACGTGCCCAAGTCGGCATGGTGTTCCAAAAGCCTAATCCTTTTCCAAAATCGATTTATGACAATATCGCCTATGGCCCTAAATTACATGGCCTGGTGGATAATAAAACTGATTTAGACGAAATCGTTGAAACCAGTTTACGTCGTGCGGGCTTGTGGAAAGAAGTTAAAGATCGCTTATCAGCACCAGGCACCGGTTTATCAGGTGGTCAGCAACAGCGTTTGTGTATTGCTCGTGCGATTGCGGTTAACCCTGAAGTGATTTTGATGGATGAACCTTGTTCGGCGCTTGACCCTATCGCGACCTCGATCATTGAAGATCTGATTGATGAGCTCAAAGGCAGCTACACCATTGCGATGGTGACACACAACATGCAACAAGCGGCGCGCGTTTCCGATAAAACCGCTTTCTTCCACTTAGGCAACTTGGTTGAACTGAGCGAAACACGTGAGTTGTTCACCAACCCACGTGATAGCCGCACTGAAGATTACATTACTGGCCGTTTCGGTTAACGATTGTATTTTAGGAGAACTTTATGACAACTCATGGTGTCGATGGGCACACCTCCCATAGCTACAATAGCGAAATGCGTTCTATTGTGGATAGCGTGGTGAATATGGGTGATTTAGTCATCGCACAGGTGCGGGACGCACTTGATGCGTTTATGACAGGCAATACCGAACTGGCCAAGCAAGTCATTGAACACGATCATAATATCAATTTGTTAGAACTGGCCATTGATCAGCGCTGCATTGATATTTTAGTCAAACGCCAACCCGCAGCCCGCGATTTACGTGCGGTGTTTTCGATCATGAAAGCGATCATGGATCTTGAACGAATTGGCGATCAATCTAAACGGATCGCCCATGCGGTGTTGCGTTTAAAGGAGCACCATCCGGGTGACAAAGACTATTTTGATGGTATTGAATTACAAGAAGATGCGTTTGAAACAATTAACGCGAACGTGATCAATATGCTGCAAAAATCGATGAACGCTTTTCACGATCTCAATGCACACGATGCGCTAGAAGCAGCAATGTTAGATAAACAAATCGACAACAGCTACGGCGATATTTTGCGTCAAAATGATAAAGATATGCTGGTGCAAGGCACTCACTATCAAACCATTTTAGAGATCACGTGGATAGGTCGAGCGGTCGAACGGATTGGTGATCACGCGCGCAACGTTTGTGAGTACACGATTTATTTTGTCACTGGCTTAGACGTACGCCACCAAAAAGATCAAGCGATTGCCGATCTTTTAGCGAGTCAGAAAACCCGTTCGTAGTGATATTGCTCATTGGTAAAAAGGCTGCAAATTCGCAGCCTTTGATTTTTTAGGAAAACCAATCCGGAGTTTAAATCCGTTACGCCCCCATTCCACCTTAAGCATTATGCGGTTTATCACTAGGATGAATGGCATAGTATTTCTTTTTCATTCGCAGCGCGACGTTAACCAAAGCGATTAAGACAGGCACTTCTACCAAAGGTCCAATCACACCAGCAAACGCTTGGTCAGAATTTAACCCAAATACAGCGATTGATACGGCGATAGCCAGCTCGAAGTTGTTACCAGATGAAGTGAAGGCAATTGAAGCATTTTGATCGTAAGGAATGCCCAGTTTTTTACCAATGAAAAAACTGACAAAAAACATCACTAAGAAGTAAATCACTAAAGGGATGGCAACGCGTATCACGTCCATCGGCAGTTCAATGATCATCTCGCCTTTCAGGCTAAACATCAAAACTATCGTCGCTAGTAGTGCCACCAGCGTAATCGGTGAAATACGCGGAATAAACTCCTCGTTGTACCATTGCTCACCTTTAGCAGCCACCAACCATTTGCGGCTCAAAAAGCCAGCTAAAAATGGGATGCCTAAATAAATCAGTACACTTTCGGCGATATCGAGAATGGTAATATCAACTACAAAACTCTCTAGCCCAAAATATGGCGGCAAAACAGTAATAAATAGCCACGCCATAAAACTGTACGTGACAATCTGAAACGCGCTATTTAAGGCAACTAAGGTTGCTCCGTACTCTTTGTTTCCGCCGCTGATATCATTCCAAACCAACACCATAGCGATGCATCGAGCAAGGCCGATCAGGATGAGTCCTACCATATAACCAGGTTGATCGCGTAAGAAAATGATGGCTAATGTGAACATCAAAATCGGTCCCACGAACCAGTTCATCACTAAAGAAAGCGTTATCGCGCGTTTATCACGAGTTACCTCACCTAAAAGGCTATAGTTCACTTTCGCCAATGGCGGGTACATCATTAAGATTAAGCCAATCGCAAGTGGGATATTGGTTGAACCAACAGATAGGCTTTCGTTCCACTGAGCGACTTGAGGAAATAACACGCCAATCCCGACACCAACTGCCATTGCAAGAAAAATCCATACGGTTAAGTATCGATCAAGAAAACTCATTTTTTCAGATGCGCTGGTTTCGACACAGCTTGAGATATTACTCATACAGCCTCTTTAAGTTTAAATTGATAAACCCACGAAATAAAACATCATTCGTTCACACCATTCGAACATGACTTGCCTTGGATGAACTGCAACTCTGGCTCGATAAATGTCAAATTATGCTTAAGGGTGATCTCCAGCACTTGCTTGACCCAAGGAGCTAGCGCGGGGTTGATACGGTAGTAAACCCACTTACCACGTCGTTCATCCAGAACAACCCTGTGCTTTCGTAATTCGGCAAGATGCCGAGAGACTTTGGGTTGACTGAGATTCAGCGACTCCATGAGATCGCAGACACACAACTCTCCTTGCTTCTGCATTAAAAGCAGAGACTTAAGCCGAGTTTCTTCAGAAAGTGCTTTGTAAAGAAGGATTGGATCAAACATAGGAACTATTCAACGCAATAAAACATATGAAATATCATATATCTCATTTCCCGTATATGTCAATTTTTCAATTAAGCTGTGCTTCTGAGAGATAAGTTAGATTAGTAAAAGTAAGTCGATACCTATAAGAAATTAGCGGCTTAATATTGATACAACATTGGAATGGGGCAAAAGCTTGTTACAGTGCCCGATGGAGCAGAACCTTTGGCCGAGTATCGATTCACCCACCTTATTTGCTGCTGAATGAATCACACAAAAGAGCTCGTAGCCTGTTCCACCTAATAACCTCATAGCGCATCGTTCCGTAGGTTGGGTTCTGACAATTTACTTAAACCCAAGTCATCGAGAATGAGTAACACACAAGGGACAATAATCGAGGCCAGCAGCGTTGCCGATATTAAGCCAAAGGCGATACTGGCAATCAACGGGATCAAAAACTGCGCCTGAGTACTGCTCTCGGTTAACAGGGGTAGCAGCCCTGCAAAGGTGGTGAGCGAAGTGATAAAAATAGCGCGGAATCGGTCATGAACAGCGTCACGACAAGCATCCAGCAAATCGACACCTTTGGCGATGTTCTCTTTAATAAAGTTGACCAGCAAAATATTGTCGTTCACCACAATACCAGCAAGGGTAGCAAACCCCACAAGGCTCGGAATCGTCAAATCGAGCCCCATCGCTAAGTGGCCCCAAACAACACCTATCCACCCCATAGGAATGGCGAGCAATACCGCGATCGGTTGGCTGTAACTTTGGAATAGAAAAGTCAGGATCAGATAAATCCCGATAACCCCCAGAGCAAAGAAAGTTTGCAACGAGGCGCCAGTATCGGCGCTTTCTTTGTCTTGCCCTTGAGAAACAAAGCTCACGTCCGGAAAATTCCTTTTCGCATTAGGGACAAACGTCGCATAGAACTGCTGCATAATTTCCCTGGCGTTGGCAACTCGGGTGTCGATATTTCCTTGTACCGTGACCGTATTGATGCCGTTTATTCGGTTAATTCTGGAGAAGGTTTGTTGTTCTTCAAAGTCAGCAACAGCAGACAGTGGCACGAGCGTCCCGTTTGCCGCGGTCACCATCAGATCCTTGAGTTCTTGCAAACTGGCTTGGTGAGTAAACTCCTCAAGGCGCACCGTGATATCCAGAATCTCACTGCCCTGAAACACCGTCAGATCGGTACTGCCTTTTACCGCACTGCGAAGTGTCTGGGCGAGCTGTGCAGCGTTAACGCCCATCACGCCAGCTTCCTCTTTGAGTTTTACATGAATTTCAGATCGCCCGTAACGCAGATCACTGGAAAGATTAAAAACGCCATCAAAGCCTTTCAGCCACTTGATAAGAGAACGACTGACCTTGTCCAGCTCTTCAAGAGAGCTACCCTGCACACGGATATCAATACCATTGCCAGCGATGCCCCTTTCCTTATCGGTAAACTTAAGTGACACAACATCTGCCGTGGGGCCTGTTTTCTCCTTCCAGCGTTGCACCAGATATTTGATGCTCTCTTGACGAAATTGCGCCGGAAGTAAATCCGCACTCACTGTCGCCATATGAGGCCCAGATTCGTTAGCATCGATATTGGTGTTGTACATGATTGTTTTGCTTCTCATCAATGGCTCTGAATCGGGGAATTTTCCTGAATATTCTTGATTCACTTTGTCCAGAGCTTGGGATAACTTAGCAACCACCTCTTCGGTTTGAGAAAGCAAGCTGCCCTGTGGCAGCAGAACACGCGCCTGAAGCGTATCGCTTTCCAGTGATGGCATCGCTTTAAACTTAAGAAGCCCTGCGGAGAAAGTGGCGGTTGAGAGCAGCACGACCATAGTAAGAACGCCCAGCGTCAAGTATGGTGCATTCATCGCTTTTAGCGACAGAGGAACAAAAAACTTATCTCTTACCCTTTCAAAACTGGCGATAAACCTCTCTCGCACCGGGTTTGAACTTGACTCAAGATGGCTGTGCGCAAGGTGCGCAGGAAGAATGAAAAAAGCTTCAATCAGGCTTACCAGCAAAGTAATTAGCAAGATGATCGGAATGTAGCGTAGAACCTCTCCCATGGTTCCGCTCAAAAACATCAGCGGGCCAATGGCCATTACGGTGGTGGCAAAGGATGCGATGACGCCTGGAAACACTTGTGCGGTGCCTTGAACTGCAGCAGCAAATGCAGGCATACCCGCTTGCCTTTTGGCGGCGATGTTTTCTGCGATGATCAGCGAATCGTCCATTAACAGGCCGATGGCAACGATAAGCCCCACCATGGTCATCATATTCAGGGTATAACCCAACACATACATGGCAAAGATTGCGCCTAGGAAGGAGACCGGCAACCCCAACGCGACCCAAAAACTAAAACGAATATTAAAGAATGCCCAAAGCATGAGAAATGCCAGTGCCAGCCCTTGTACTCCGTTGCTGGTCAGAATTCTCAGCCTCTCATCAATATTCACGCTGACATCCTGAGTAATGGTCAATTCGACACCTTGCGGCGCACTCATCTGCTCTTTTTCGATCAAATGAACAATCGCCTCTTTGACTTTCAGAGTGTCCTGAGAATCGCTTTTGGATATTTGCAACAGCGCAGCTCGCTGGCCTTGGAAGAGAATTTTATCCTCTTCATTAGCAAACTTTTGCTCAATGTCAGCAATATCACCCAGCCGAACTTGAGTACCATGTTCACTCGATTTCACGACGATTTTTTTCAGATCGTCGACGTCATTACTCATTTGATCAAAGCGCACACTCAGATCTTCGAGATCGTTAGTAAATACGCCGGCAGGGGTACTGACACTTTGCTGCTGCACAAGGTTGGATAAGTCAGAGATGCTCAGCCCGTATTGCTTAAGCTTCCACTGAGATACACGAATTTCAATCTCCTGATCGGAAAAGCCACCAACTGAAACCTGAGCGATGAGAGGGTGTGATTTCATCCGGCGTTTCACCTCTTGGGCATAGAGGTAGAGATCTTTCGCTGACATATTTCCGCTGATAGCGACACTGGCGACTGTCGCTACCCTATCAAGTTTATTGACCGTGATCTGCTCAACTCTGTCGGGGAAGTCACTAATGGCGTTGACTTGCTGCTGAATGTCCGAGGTGAGCGCGTCAGTATTTTCACCCTCATCGATTTCCACATTACCAATAGCCATGTTCTCTCTGGCATCACAGGTGAACTCTTTGACACCGTTGATCAGATCGATAGCCTCCTCCAGCGGGGTGCAAATCTCTTCAACCACTTCGGCTGGGGAAGCGCCCGGGTAACTAATGCGAATTTCGATGTTTTTGGTTTGAGTGACAGGGAAGGTGTCTTTTTGCAATTTAGGTAATGCAAAAGCCCCGAGCAACAATATCGCAACCATCAGCACATTCGCGCCAGTGGGGTGACGAGTAAAAAATGAGATCATAATTTGACCTCACTCTTTGCTTTACCTAACTTAAACCCGCTTTCTTTATCCAACCATGGGTCGATATTTTTATCGGGTTGCGGTTTGAGTAACATTCCTTCAACGGCTGGGAAAAGCTTGCTTAAAACAACAATATCGTCCTTCTGGATGCCCGATTTGATAACGGCAACCTGACCCTGAACAAAATCCACTTCTACAGGCTGAATTTTCAGTTTCTCCTCTTCCACCAAGTAGACCTTGTCGTTATGAATGGCGTTTAGGGGCAGTAGGATCTGCTCGCTCATCACTGGTGCTTTCAGGGTCACTTTGACAAAGGTGTCTCTAATCAGTGGTGGCCTTTTGCCCGGAGACGCCTGCTTGAGCGGGTTGTCAATTTGCACCACAATACTCTGGCTTTGTGTCTGCGCATCCACCTGTCCGCCGGAACGGCTGACGTTCGCATCCCAAGAAATAAGGTGGTCCCCTGCGTTCAGTTCTACCCTTGCCTCAAGATCCGTAAAGCCATTACTGTTTGTTTTACTTAGCATTTGCGCTCTTCTCAGAGGACGCATTTTGCCAAGTGGGAACTGGGCACGGATCTCAACCGCATCAATCCCATCGGCTTTTAGCATGAGCTCGCCTTTATTAACGTATTCCGCCAGACCAATTACTTTGTCTGTGACTCTTATATCGAAAGGGGCTTTGATAATGGTGTGTTCAAGATCGCGCTTAGCTATCGCCAGTTCCGTCAGAAGTACCTTTTGTGTCGCTTTGTTAATCGCCAGATTATTTTTTTGCGCCTGAAACTGTTGCTGGCTGTTGAGAAGATCTTTGGCCGCTTTATCTCTCTCTGTTTCGGATATATGGCCCGTTTTACTCAGGCGAACCGTACGATCATAGTCTGATTGCTGAAGCTGATACTCTCTTTCGGCAATATTCAATGTTTCCAAAATAGTTTGAGCGGTCAGTTTTGCCACTTCAAGTTCGGCTTGCAAACGGGCAATAGCGAGTTCATAAGATGAGGGATCCAGCCTGAGAATTTCACTACCTTGCTTGATAAGGCTGCCATCATGATAGTTATCCGCAACCCAGACGACCACACCTTCCAACTCCGCTTGGGCTTGCCAGTCTCTGGCGGGTTGGGTGTGGCCATAGCCTACGGCAGAAGGTTGGATCTTTCGTGGGGTGACTTTAAGTACCCGAACCACCTTTTTCCCCGTATTATCAATGGCTTTGGGTGGTTCTGCTTTCATTGCTGGAGCTAATAGGAGCATTGCAACACCGAGAAGGACCGGTGGTATAAATAAAGATCTTTGCGTCCATTTAAATCTTGCCATGCCATGCTCCGTATGAATCATCTTATCTATATTAGAGATTGCTAAAAAAGATAGCACACAACCATGCGCATGATCATTGAAGAGGCTTGATTTTTGATGGAGTTGGGAGCTCACCACGCCGATTAATGACTCTTCTGATATTGCAAGCAGTATATTTACATTGAACGGCGATAGATCATCTTCTCCTTTCTCCTATCATTCATCTACTCCATTGCTTTGGATTATTCACAAAACTCATCCACCGCAGCCAGCGCTTGTGTTCCATAAATCACAGCAGGGCCACCTCCCATCAAAATAGCCACATTAATCGTCTCAACCAACTCCTCTCTGCAAGCGCCTGCTTTAACAGCGGCTTCAACGTGAGAACCAATACAACCGTCACAACGGACATTGATAGCAATAGCCACCGCAATCAGTTCTTTATATTTTGTTTCCATTGCACCTGATGCAAATGCCGCTTTATGAAGGCTTAGGAAAGCATTAAGCGTGTCAGGGCTCTCTTTCCGAAAAGCCGACCCTAATTTGCGTTGTTGCTGATTAATCTCTTTATAACTTTTGTTCATGATTCTTCCTCACTGATATACCTAAATTTCGTTTATTCCGGCTTGCATATTTCACCAGCCTTTATTGCTTTGAGTGTATTAAACGACAGCCACAAAACGAGTAGCGTCAGGCCCCCCAATAAGGCAACGCCAATGTAAAAGCCTATGGGTGACAGCGTTAACTCTGCATATCGAAATAGAGCTACATTAAAAGCCGCCACCGGAAATGAGTACGCCCATGAAGAGAGAAAAAAGCCACTTTTTCGAAACTGATTAATGTTGAGCGCCAGCAAAATAGCGGTGAATAGTGCAACAGAGATGAGTATTCTTGAAAAATCGGTCAACTCTGGAACCAATGAGCTATAAGACACAAAACCAATCGATGGAGGCGCTAACAAGATAAACAGCATAGGTTTGAAACGCGCTGGCAGAGCCTCATGAAAAATTAAACGGTTAATGATGATGGTTAATAATACCAACCAGAAGACGATACCAACGCCGAAAAAGAACCAGCTTATTTCGATAAAACCCAGCTTAGCCCCGGTGATTGGAGCAATAATATTGCCAACAACAGGGATGAACCAACTCGGGTTTGCGTGCTCTAGCCGATAGTGATCATGGTGTATCCAGCTATGCATAACCAGCAAGGTTAGCGATAACTGAACCACCGCGCCGAGCCCCCACAAAACATAGGAGAGCGATTCGAATCTGTGCCAAACGACTGAGAGAAGTAAAAGGCTAATAGAAAAAGCAGCAAAAAAATTAATTTTTATTGGATGCTTTGTTTCTGCTATCACTGCATTTGGATAACGCGTGATTTTTAGTAAATAGAGTGCGCTCACCAGCAGCATGACAGTAGTTGCCAAAATACTGCTAAAGGTGGTTATCACAGGAAAGGATGTCCCAAGCGCTTTTTGCCATGCAATTGATAAGCCGCTCAACCCCATAACGATGGAAAACATGGAGATAGGGAAATGTACCAATCGGCTTTCTTCCTCCATTGAGGATATCTGTTTAGTAGAGACGTCTTTCATATCAAGCCTTTTCAGTCGGTAGGTTGTCGCAATATCGCACTAACACCAATTGTGATGAAGATCTATTCACCACCACATGAATACCCCGGCTTTGTTGCTCTCAATGAAGAATGTGGCAGCGATGATCTATCGTTGAATCTAATATACGCCTATCCGACTGACGTTTTTATCCAGAAATATGACAAAACACATTCCTATTACGACAAGTGGTTTTTTTACCAAATGAACTATTATAGAGTCATTACCTATGGACTTTGCTGCATAAGTAGATTCAAAAAGGATGCTCGATCGATTTTTCTATACTTGTGTGCCGAGACTGAATGTTATTAATAAATCAAGGAGTCAATATGGATACTATCAATATTGGAATTAATGAAGCTGACCGCATTGCCATTGCTGAAGGTTTGAAACGCTTATTGGCCGACTCTTACACACTTTATCTGCAAACTCACAACTTTCACTGGAACGTAACCGGTCGACAGTTCCGCGATCTGCACCTGATGTTTGAAGAACATTACACCGAGCTTGCAACCGCCGTGGATGACATCGCTGAGCGTATTCGTTCATTGAATATTGTCGCACCAGGCACTTATAAATCTCTAGCCGCACTCACTTCGATCAAAGAAGTGGAAGATATCCCGCCCGCCATGGAGATGGTTAAAATTCTTACGCAAAGCCACGAACAGGTGATTAGAACTTGCCGTGAGATACTCACCATTGCTCAAGACGCCAATGATGAATCGTCAGCAGCACTGATTTCCGATCGTATGCGTGTTCACGAAAAAACAGCATGGATGTTAAGAGCGATGTTGGTTGCCTAGATCACGTTTATCGCCTGACGGGGTTTACGAGCCGTTAGCCCCGTTTTATAGGCAGTAGTAGTGAAAGCCTTCAGCACCTATCTTCCACCGTAAGAGTTCACTGCTAAAGAGTACGCTTCAGGACTCTAGCAATGTTCATGAGTCATTCCTAAAATACCTATTTTGATACGTTTTAATGAGACCGGATGTCAAAACAAACTCCTCACACAGCAATGTTATCACCCAGCGATGTTGCCTTTATTTTGGATCCAACACGGCCAGTGCTTACTCATTGCCGCAGCATGGTCGCCGAGTCAGCTATCGAGCCCCACGCCCATCCGCGAGGACAGCTGCTATGGAGTGCGAAAGGAATATTACGAGTGACCAGCGAAAAGGCGGTTTGGGTGGTCCCGACAACCCATGCGGTATGGATTCCGGGCGGTCATTACCATCAAGTAAGTAATGAAACCGCGACACAAACTCGTAATTTATACATTGACCCCTCGTTTTGTGTACGTCAAAACTCCGATAAAGTCGTCATGTTAAAAATGAGCTCGTTAATGAGAGAAGTGATACTCAGGCTGACAGAAAATGCCGGGGAGCTCACCCAAAAAAGAGCCCATCACCTAGGCTTAGTCGCCCTTGATGAGCTTGAATCTTTACCAGCATTAGAACTGTATATTCCATCCGGGCATGATCCTCGTCTGCAACGCCTGATCAGCCTTATTGTGAATCAGCCAGAGCAATCACTGCTGCTTGAGCAATTAGCAACAGAGGTTGGAGCCAGTGTTCGTACTATTGAACGATTGTTTAAAGCAGAAACGGGGCTAACATTTCGTCAATGGCGCAGCCGCTTTCGTTTGATGAATTCTCTGGAGAAAATTACTCAGGGTGCTAAGACAACACTGGTTGCGCATGAATTAGGCTATAGCAGCGTGAGCAGTTTTATCTCTTCTTTTAAAGAGATGTTTGGTTGTACACCTCAAGAGTATGCTCAAAAGTAACGTGGTTATTCTGTCGTTGCTGTGGGTTATTTAACTGACGACAAGTCGAGCAACAAAAGATAGCTAAACGTAAATGACAGAATTGACTATTTAACGTAGAAACGCGGGTTGCTGGTGCCCCAAATGGTATAAAGCTCTGGGAAAATCACCTCGGCGTTTTCTTCCATTTCACCTACAGAGATGTGCTGGTTTTTTTCAGCGCCAAAGAGCGTCACCTCATCGCCGGGCAACACGCCTTTGATCTTGGACACATCCACCATCGTAGTATTCATTGAAGCAACGCCCACCACATTGGCGCGTTGGCCGTTGATCAGCACTTGCGCTTTGTTGCCCATTTTCCGTGGGTAGCCATCGGAATAGCCGACCGTGAGGTTTGCCATCACTGCGTCATCTTCCGTGGTAAACGTGCTGTCGTAACCCACCGTGCTGCCTGCCGGAAGCGAATGAAGTGAAACAACGCGGGTTTTAAACGCCAAAATAGAAGGGTACTCAGGGTTGGTAGGGAGATCGCCATAGAGCACACCACCCGGACGAACCATATCCAACTGGGCTTCAGGGACATTCAACGCCGTGTAGGAATTGGCCACATGTAGGGTGATCGCTTCACGTTTTAGCCCTGCACTTTCCATTAACCATTGTGCATGTTGGTTAAAGCTTTTTAGCTTTGTTCGTACCTCTTCTGCATTGTAATTCGGAAAATGGGTCATGATACCGACCACGGCAACCGAAGGGTGTGTTGCAATGGCAACTGCTTCTTTTTGTCCACGTTCGGTGCTCATATCAATGCCATTACGGCCCATGCCACCGTCGTTAAGAGCAAGGTGAACCTTGATGGTTTGCTTGTGCTTTTCGGCCAGCGCCGATAAGTCACGCGCTTGTTGCTCGCTGCCGATCAACTCCTCGATTTGAAGATCCAGACCTTGCTCAATTTCACTGTAACTTGCTGAGCGAACACGCATCAGTTGTCCGGTGAAGCCACTTTCTCGAACTAATTTAGCCTCCGCATTACTGGCGATCGCCACGCAGGGAATCTGTTGTTCAAGAATGGTTGGCATCAAACCACGAATTCCGTTGCCATAAGCGTCGGCTTTCATCACCGCACAAATTTTAGTTTTTGGGGCTATGTGCGATTTAAATTGTTCAATGTTGCTTTTGAATTGGCCGAGGCTGATTTCGAGCCAAGCATTGGCCCCGGCTATTTGGCTGGTTTGGTGAACCGTACTATCGAGTAAGAGAGGTGCGCTGTAAGAGAAAGCCGGAGTGAGACTTGCGCTGGCGATGGCAATAGACAGAAGGGTCTTTTTAAAGTTCATGTTATTTCCCTAAGAAATACCCCAGCACTCAGGCTGGGGCGGTTGTATTAATTCAATTTAAAGCGACTCATGACATCTTGCAGCGAGACGGAAAGTTGAGTCAATTCACGGCACGCTTGCGCGGTTTGCTGCGACCCTTGCGCGACTTCTTGCGAGGCCATGTGGATGTTTTCTATATTGCGGCTGAGTTCTTCGGCAACGGAATCTTGTTGTCCACATGCGGTGGCAATTTGCGCCCCCATGTCCGCAATGTTGGCGATGGACTTTTCAATCGAGCCGATTAACTTTTGTGCGTTGTTGCCTTGCTCAACACAAGCATCAATGCTGGATCTTGATTCCTCGGTCGCGTGTTTTGCTTGTTTTGCCAATTCCTGCAGTTTCTCGATGATTGCGGTGATTTCACCAGTTGAATCTTGAGTGCGGCCTGCCAAGGTTCTCACTTCATCGGCAACCACCGCAAAGCCACGGCCAGATTCGCCAGCGCGAGCCGCCTCAATCGCTGCGTTCAGTGCCAAGAGGTTGGTTTGGTCGGCAATACCACGAATCACATCCACCACCACGTTGATCTGGTTCGATTGCGCTTCAAGCTCGGCCACCGTGTCGCCCGCTTTGCCAATGATGTCGGCTACTTCTTCGATTGACACCACCATTTGATGCGTCTCTTTCGCGCCTTCTTGCGTACGGCGATTTGCGTCGTACGCTTGCGATGCAGAGTCTTCGGTATTGCGTGCAACGTCTGCCACTGCGGCTTTCATTTCAGTCATTGCGGTTGCAACCAATGTCACCTGCGTTTGTTGATCCTTCATGCCAGAAGCTGAGATTTCAGAAATCTGTGTCATCTCTTCTACTGCACTGCTTAATTGGGTTACAGCGGCAATCACATTATCGATCACTTGGCGTAGATCGTCTTGCATCTTGATAGTTGCGTCCGCCAGCTCGCCCAACTCATCGTTACCGATCGCCTTACGGTCGAGCTCTTGCGACAGGTCACCACGTGCAATAGCGTTCGCCTGACGAACAACAATATTCAGTGGCCCACAAATGATACGAGTTAATAGCAGTGTCATGATCACCATAACAGCGAAGATAGCGATATTGCTGATAACGGCAGTGGTGTTCAGGCCGTTAACAGACAACAAAATTTTCGTCTTGTTGCTGTCCATTGCACCTTTGAGAATCGCGACCAGCTTGTTCACTTCCGCTTCAATCGATTCAAAGGTCGACAGTGAGTTGATGAGGATTGGATAAGCGAGTTCTTTGTCGCCTGCAAGCAATGCGTCGTTAAACTTATCCATGGTGCTGAGGTAACCACTCCAAAGTGACATTAAACGGTTGTAGGTTTGCTCTTCTTCACCCGGCCAGACGCTTTTGCCATACGCGGCGAGTTCCGTTTCGATCTCTCGACGGATGCCTTCATTACGTGTGATGGTCTGTTTGATTTGGTTTTCGTCGTGCATCGCTAACACAGCAAATTGAGTACGACGCCAATAAGAGATTTTATCTCGTACCGCATCCACTTTTTCCATCGCGGGCAGGGTGTCATCGGTGTAGTTTAATAGCTCAGACTTAACCGTTTTGAGCTCTGTAGACAAAAATATCCCGAATGCGATATTGATGATGGCTATAATTGAAAAAGCGGCTGCGATTTTCTTGCCGATGGATAGATTTTTAATAAACATGAATGAGTTACCCTCTTTGCTTGGTATCAATGACTGCTATTGCAACCTACATCCATATATTAAAAAGTGTGACTTCCTACCAAAATTTTGCGCAATTTATCATCTTTATTATTATTTGGCGATATTTATTTTGAGCTCTAAATAAAACTTGGTGTTTATCACTTAATATTGGAATGATTTCTCGTACAGCTATCGCTTCAACTCGACGTATTGACATAAGCATAGAAAGCAAAGTGCACTTCATCCAACCGAAGCGCGTTTAATTTGGGCAGTTCGCTTCGCCATCACCTTCAAACTGTATCCGCTTGATGTTCCGTGCCAGATCGTTGATCTCACCGATTTTACAGTGTAAACAGTTGGCTGCATTAATGTGTAAATAAGGACCGATTTGGGGCAAACAATGGGAGGGGCAACGATGCACTCACCCAAGCAATGCTGAGCCGCTCTACCCTATTTGCAGCTGGCCCAGAGAGATACGTGAGAGGAAGAAGAAACTTACACGTTTTGACGAGCACATTGAAATAATTATAAAAGCGACAGTTATCTTGACGTCGGACTCACTGAACAACTCTCACTAATTGAGAAACTCAGGCAGAGATTGAGTTGACAGCAAAGTTAAAACCTCAAACGCCACCTTGCGGTGGCGTTTGTTTTTCATTTGTCTTTCCAACTAATGATCAGTGGAAGTAAACCACCATCTCGACATCATCGCCTTGTTGTGGCGCGTTGAGTGAGAAATGCAGGTAGCCCGCTTGCTCAACAGGAATCGCGAGGTATTGGTTGTTGCCAGCGTAGCGAGATGCAAACTGGTGCTGCTCTGGGGTTGGCCAATGTTCACGGCTAGCGTATAGGTTTACGTTGCCTTGGTTGTCTGAAGGGGTGAGATCGCTAAGCCAAATGCGCACTTCGCTCACGCCCTCTGGGACATACACCGCGGCGTAGCGCTGCTGGTGAACGGTCAAATGCTGTGCTTGGCCCGATTGCAACACCACTGGCGCAAGGTCATCTTGCTCTTGGGTTGGTGGTGTGGGTGCCGCGGTGTCCAGTGTTGTGGTTAGGTTCACGGCTTGGTAGCTACCACGACCAGTGACGCTCAGATAGTAGCGGCCCGGTTTCACGTAGCCAGAAGCGTCGGCGGCAAACTGAATTTCTTCATTGCTGCCATCGACAAATTCACTCACTTCAAAATCGTAATAGTGGGCCACTTGGTTGTAACTCATGTAGAGATCCGCATCGCCATCGCCCTCAATGGCTACGCTAAAGTGGGTGGTGTTGGCGGGCACATCCACGTAGAACAACTTCTCACTGTAGGCTTCGCCGCTGAGGGTAATGATTTGATTGGCCAGCAATTGCGTCACACCATCGTTGGGCTCCGTTGGCGTATCTGGGTCGGTGTCTGGGTTTTCTGGCGTCAACTCTAAGCCATCTAACCAGCGAGCAAATTCGCCGTCGTATTGTTGGCCAAGGGTTTGTACTTGCTGCGCCCACTGCTTGAACTGGCCAGAGCGCGACAGAGCCAATAGCCCCTCAACCTCTTGCGGGTGGTTTTCCAACATGAAGCGCACCGCCAAATAACCCCAGCGATAAATGCGATTGGTATCGTGCGAGTAGCTGGTGGCAAACACTTGCGAGAGGCTCATTTTGCCTTGTGCAATCAGTTCGATGGCCGCTTGATAGCCCTGTTTGTAATGCATGTACTCAGCAAAACCCTCTAGCCACCAAACCACATAGCCGTGAGCGAGGTTGTCGCTAAACGAGCCATATTGGTTAAAGCGCGCGTCCAAGTAGTGGGTGTATTCGTGCTCTAGGTTCAGAATCGAGAGTTCTTCGCCATTAGCGTAGCGATAGGCGACAAAACGAGCGGTGTTGTGCTCATCGGCCGGGTTGCCTTCAAGGTACTGGCCGCCGTTGTCAGTGGTGTTGCCAAACAGAAACGCGGAGTAATCGACATAGCTGTCTTTGCTGGCGAACACCGCCACTTCCACACGTTGGTTGTGATCGTCCGCCACCGGCTGCATACCAGTATTCGCCACTTGGTGGAAATCGGCTTCTTTAGCGGCCAACACATCACACGCTTTGGCGGCTTGCTCTGGAGTGAGATCTTGTGAACGGATGATCGCTGGGCCTTGGCATTCGTGGCGGTTAGGCAATACACGAGCGGCGAGATCGCGCTTCGCTTGCGGCAAATCCAAACCATTTAGAGCTTCTGGTGCAAAGTAGCTGAGCATTTCCACCGCTGCGAGCCACAACTTATCGTGTTCGCTACCTAATGGATAACGAGCCATCACTCGTTGCATTACTTGTACGGCTTTTTGTTTAGTGGCTTTGTCTGGGCTGGCGATCAAACGGCCCGTTTCGCGCAGTGCGTTAAACACCAAAAAATCGGCATCGGTACCCTGCGCCCATGCGTTTTCATTGGCGAATTTTTCCAACGTATCGATGTGTTGGGTGTGGCTGGCAAGGTAGCGATAAAACGCATCGTTGGCGATATGGCCCGCCATTGAGCGGAACAGGTTGTTGAGGCCATCAACCCACTGAGTATTTTTTGCTGTTTCAGGGTTGAACTGTTGCAGTGCCAGCATCATGGCGTCCATGGTCAGCGGCAGTTGCTTAATGTTGTCCACCATCAGCGTGAGACTTTTCATCGCCCCCACTTGCTCGCGCCCTTGCTCAAGGGCATGAGGGTTGGCTAAAAATGCGTTGATTGTGTGAGCGAATCGTTGGCCAAGGGCATCAGAAAAAGCAACCACGTTCCCTGCGTTATAACGAACGTAGTAGGCGGCGCGAACGTACTCACCCAAGTTTTCAATGGCGCGCGCTTGCTCGGCTTCGCCTTGATACGTTTGTACCGCTTGGTGTAGTGCTACCTGAACGCGGCTTAAGCTTGCTTCGCTGTAGATGTTGTCCAACGTGTCGGACGAGGCATAAAACCAACCGCTGTAACAGGCGTAATCGGCACTGGAGATGGCGGCGGCAAGATCGGGCGATTGCTGCAATTGGGCAACATCGCATGAGTTTTGCGCAAAAGAAGCACCAGAGACCGATGCCAGTAAACAAGCGAGAGCCAAACGGCGATGAGGGAACGGAACAAGCTGAGACATAACAACACTCATTGATTAGAAAATAATTTGAGGGGCGTGTTATAGGCCTTGCGCGCCACAAAATGAAACTCATCGCATAAACTTTATGAGGCTAGTTCAGAAAATAGATCCATTTTTCTAATTTATAGAATTGAACGGCATGGATTTAATCTTTGAAAACGTTAATAAAAATTTCAATAAATGGGATGAAATAACCTATATACAGAGTCAAACCTGGTTCAACAACACGCTTTTTCGGCAGGAAAAAGTTTGAGGTAACGTGTTTTGAACCTTGTGTTTTTAGAGATAAGGAGCGCGCCCTTGAGTGCTCAAAGGCGCAGCCAGTTCATTCCTATATGGGGAAGAATAAATCAGCTTAAATCGACGTCTTTGCTGCCAAAGAAGTAAGTGGCGAGGAAGCCAACCACGTAGGAGATGAGCAGGCCAACCAGAAATACCGCCATGCCTGCGAAGATGCCGCTGTGCGATGTCATCAGTGGGATCGCCACGATACCAGACGGGCCAAACACGGTATTCAAGCCGACAGGTAAGCCAAGGTAGGAAACCAAGCCGATGAAGAAGAAGCCCGCCGCGCCACCAATACAGGCCGTCACAAACGGCTTGACGCGTGGCAGGGTGACGCCGTAAATCAGTGGCTCACCGATGCCGAGAATGCCCGGGATGATCGCCCCTTTTACTTGCGTGCGCAGCACCGCGTCTTTCTTCGCTTTGCCGGGGCCAAGGATGATCTGAAATTGCTCATCGCTTTCCACCACGCCCATGACGCCGGGGATCTGCTTAATCACAGCTTGATCCGCTACGCCATTGTTGGCCAGCGTTAAGCGAAGTCGGGTCATGCAGTTGCCACATTTGCTGACATTACTGCTGCCACCCACCGCAGCCAGCAGCTGCGAGATCATTGTTTGGGTTATCTTTGCCATAACGGTCTCCTTGAAACCTCAACGGTTACTTGTCGTTTAGCGCAGCGCGGATAAAACCGTTGTGCTGTTGTAATTTGGCTTTGGCTTGCTCGGCGTCTAGGCCAGAAAGAATCATTAAAATCGCGGTTTTGCAGTGGCGATTGCACGCCTTTAGCGCTTCTTCTGCTTCTTCTGCGCACACGCCAGTGACCTCTACAACGATGTTGGTTTGGCGTTGGATCAGCTTGGCGTTGGTTGCTTCCACATCCACCATCAAATTACCAAAAACTTTGCCACTGCGGATCATCGCGCCAGAGGTCAGCATATTGAGCACCAGTTTTTGCGCCGTGCCCGCTTTCATGCGAGAAGAGCCTGTTACCACTTCTGGGCCCACCACGGGCAAAATGGCGATTTGCGCCGCATCGGCCATTGGGCAAACCGGATTGCAGGCGATCGACACCGTCGTTGCGCCAATCAAGGTGGCGTATTCCAAACCGCCCAAGACATAAGGTGTGCGTCCGCTTGCGGCAATGCCGACCACCACATCGTTGGCCGTTAGGTTGAGTGATTTGAGATCGTTTTGTGCCAGCTCTCGGTTGTCTTCGGCATTTTCCACCGCTTTTAGAATGGCGGTGTGGCCACCCGCAATCAGGCCAACCACGAGCTCTGCCGGTGTGCCGTAAGTTGGTGGGCACTCACTGGCATCAAGAATGCCTAAGCGACCCGAGGTACCTGCGCCCATGTAAATTAAACGGCCACCGTGGGCAAACGCATGCGTGATGGCATCCACCGCTTGGGCGATGTGCGGCAAAACCGCTTCCACCGCCAGTGCGACTTTCTGATCTTCTTGATTGATGACTCTGAGCATCTCGACGGTGGACAGGGTATCAATCTCTGCACTGGCTGGGTTGCGGCTTTCTGTAACCAAACGGCTTAAATCAATTTTCATGGTGGACATTTCTCGATAATAGGTTTTGAACTGAGGGCGATTCTATGGAATAAAATATTCGGTTTTGGTGATAAAAATCACACTTAAGGTTATTCTTTAGGCAGATGAACTCTGGAATAATGGGACTAATTCAAGGGTGATAATGACCGTTATTTGAAGAAAAGTCGCTTTTAATTAGTGGTTTGCTGATTTCTGTTTTTATTTTTTGTTTGGAATAATTTATTTAATCTTTTTGAGGTTTAGTGATGTCTGTTATCAATAAAATCGTCGCAAGACGAACTCAGCTGTCACAAAGTGGCCGATTGATTGGCGATTGGATTGTAGAAAATGCAGAAAAAGCGGCGCAATTAACCAGCCAAGAGCTGGCAGAGCAGGCACAAGTGAGCCAATCGAGCATCGTCAAGTTTACTCAGCGACTCGGCTTTAAAGGTTACAGCGCATTTAAGCTCGCTCTGACGGAAGAAATTGGCCGCAAGCAAGCAATGCAGGCCACGCCGTTGCACAGCGATATTCTGGCCGATGATCCGCTGGCGGTGATTGCGCAAAAGCTGATTAAAGCCAAAACTGACGCGATGTTCCAAACCACTAATGCGCTTTCTTATGACGCGTGCCATCAGGCGGTGCAGTGGTTAAGTGAGGCAAGGCGCGTGCAGATTGTCGGCATTGGGGGTTCTGCGTTAACGGCGAAAGACCTCAGTTATAAGCTGCTTAAACTCGGCATCACCACCTTGGCCGAGCAAGACAGCCATGTGCAGATCGCGGTGGCGCGCACCTTGAGCGAACAAGATGTGCAAATTGCCATCTCGTTCTCTGGAGAGCGCAAAGAGATCTTGGTGGCGGCCGAAGCGGCCAGAGAACAGGGAGCGAAAGTGATCGCGCTCAGCTCACCGAAAAAAAGCCGACTGCGCCAAATCGCAGACATGACCTTCGACACCATCGCCGATGAAACCGAGCATCGCAGCTCGGCGATTGCCTCACGCAGCGCGCAAAACGTGATTACTGACCTGCTGTTTATCTCGCTGGTGCAATTTCTCGATGAGAGCGCAAGGCAGATGATCAGCGACATCTCCTCCGATATTCGCCAGATATGGTAATAGCCGCATGAACGGCTTCAAGCGCATGCGGCTTAGTGCACCACTGGGGGCTACTTTTGCGAAGTCGCAGGCAGTTCCAGCACAAATACCAACCGTGGCCAAACTCTTGGCAGGTAGCTGGCGATAGAGAAGATCGGATGGGCCGTCACTTGAGGAAAATTCAGCGTATCGGGCCAATGGCTGTCGCCGCCACGCAGGCCAGATTCACTCACCGAGAAAGAAAAGGCTGGTAAACGAGTCATCACATTCACCTCACATCGTTAGTCAGACGGGCTCACGCGAGCCCGTCTGGTTTTCATGTTGAGCTCAAGCGATTATTTTTCGCTCTCCACTTCGACGTGATCGCTTACCATCGCTTCGGTCGTGATCATCAACCCGGCGATGGAGGCAGCGAACTGCAACGCCGAACGGGTCACTTTGGCCGGATCCAGAATGCCCATCTCGATCATGTTGCCAAATTCTCCCGTCGCCGCGTTGTAACCGTAGTCGGCGTCGCCCGATTTAACCGCGTTCGCCACCACGGAACCTTCGTCACCCGCGTTGATTGCAATTTGACGTAGCGGCTCTTCCATCGCACGCAGCGCAACACGAATACCGACGTTTTGATCGTCGTTGTCACCTTTGAGATCCGCCAGTTCTTTAGCGATCTTGGTCAGCGCCACGCCACCACCAGCAACAATGCCCTCTTCCACTGCCGCGCGAGTAGCATGCAGCGCGTCATCTACCCTGTCTTTCTTCTCTTTCATCTCCACTTCGGTGGCCGCGCCGATCTTGATCAGCGCAATACCGCCAGAGAGCTTAGCGATACGTTGTTGCAGCTTCTCTTTGTCGTATGATGACGTGGTGGTCTCGATCTGTTTTTGCAGCGTCGCCACGCGATCTTCGATCGCATGCGCCTGCGCACTACCGCCCACAATGGTGGTGGTGTCTTTGGTGATGGTCACCTTCTTCGCGCTACCCAACTGCTCTAGCGTCACTTTTTCAAGCTCTAGACCAATCTCTTCCGAGATGAGTGTACCTGCGGTCAGCACCGCAATGTCTTCCATCATCGCTTTGCGATTGTCGCCAAAGCCCGGCGCTTTCACCGCTGTCGCACGTACGATGCCACGCATATTGTTCACCACCAGCGTCGCCAACGCTTCGCCTTCGATATCTTCGGCAATGATCAACAGCGAGCGGGAAGATTGCGCAATGGCTTCCAGTACTGGCAAGAGCTCACGGATGGTGCTGATTTTTTTGTCCACCAGCAGAATGTAAGGGTTGTCGAGCTCAACACAGCCTTTTTCTTGGTTGGTAATGAAGTACGGCGACAGGTAGCCGCGATCAAACTGCATGCCTTCAACGACAGACAGCTCGTTAGCCAGCCCTTGGCCCTCCTCCACGCTTATCACACCGTTGCGACCCACTTTCTCCATCGCTTCGGCAATGATTTCACCAATCGCACGATCGCTGTTGGCGGAAATGCTACCTACTTGGGTGATCGACTCTTTATCGCTGCAAGGTTTCGACATTTCACGTAATTTCGCTACCGCTGCCTCGGTGGCTTTGTCGATACCGCGTTTCAGATCCATCGGGTTCATGCCAGAAGCGACCGCTTTAAGCCCTTCATTGATGAAAGATTGTGCCAGCACCGTTGCGGTGGTAGTACCATCACCCGCTTCGTCGTTCGCTTTGGACGCTACTTGTTTCACCATCTGCGCGCCCATGTTTTCAAATTTGTCTTTTAGCTCAATCGCTTTTGCCACAGAAACACCATCTTTGGTGATGGTGGGTGCGCCGTAAGATTTATCCAGCACCACATTGCGCCCTTTTGGCCCGAGCGTTACCTTGACAGCGTCCGCCAGCAAGTTCACCCCTTTCAGCATTTTTTGACGCGCATCATTGGCAAATAAAACCTCTTTTGCAGCCATAGTAATCTCCTCAAAAACGACTCAAAAATGATTACTCAACAATTGCCAACACATCTGATTCAGAGAGAATCAGATACTCTGTGCCGTCAATTTTTTCGCTTTTCACGCCATAACCGTCGTTGAAAATAATTTTCTCACCCACTTTGACATCCATCGCCGCGCGCTCACCATTGTCCAGACGTTTACCAGCGCCCACCGCAATCACCTTGCCGCGGTTTGATTTTTTCACCGATTGAGCAGTGAGAACGATTCCCCCTTCAGATTTGTTTTCCACCTCTTGTCTCTCAACAATCAGCTTGTCATTTAAAGGACGAATATTCATTTGCTAGTGCCTCCTACTTAGCATAAAAAATAAAAGACAGAGTTGATTAGATTGATGAAGCAAGCCATTGCTATCTCGCTTCAGTGCAATAAATAGGGCCGGAAAAATCGCTTTCAAGACCATTTTTTAATAAAAAAATTTTGTCGGATTCATAAAACATCTTTGCCAAAGAGCGCGTGATCAAACCGATTTTCAGCAGATTTTGGCTAAAACAGCCACGATTCATCAGCGACTGTTTGTCATTCTGCCTTGCGTAAGTTCAGAACAGATTCAAACCAAACACACCGCGGACATCGATAAGCACCTGCTGAGTTTTGCCTTGCGCAATCTGGCTGCCCAAGCGCAGTATCTCAATCAATTGCGCTTTGTCATCCAAGTAACGCTGGCGGCGCTCGCGGATCGGTTTGAGCAACTCTTGTAAACACTCTTCCAGTATTTTCTTGGTCGTGCCATCGCCCAGACCACCGCGCTGATACTGCTCTTTCAACTGAGCCACATAGGCATGATCGGGATGAAAAGCATCCAGATAAGTAAACACCACGTTGCCTTCGATTTGCCCCGGATCGTCAACGCGTAAGTGGTTAGGATCGGTGTACATCGATTTGACCGCCGCGCGGATCTCTTGCTCACTGGCGCCAAGATTGATGGCGTTACCCATGGATTTAGACATCTTGTTTTTGCCATCGGTGCTGGGTAAACGCGGTGCATTGCTCAGCAGCGCACGACACTCAAGCAGCACGTCGCTTCCTGCCAGACTGTTGATCTTGCGTACAATTTCATTGGTTTGTTCCAGCATGGGCAGTTGATCATCTCCCACTGGAACCAGCGTAGCGCGAAACGCGCTGATGTCAGCCGCCTGTGAAATTGGATAGGTCAGAAAGCCCGCTGGAATGGAACGGCCAAAGCCTTTGCTATGGATCTCATTCTTCACTGTCGGGTTTCTTTCCAAGCGGGCGATGGAAACGAGATTGCTGTAATACATGGTAAGCTCTGCCAACGCGGGCAATTGCGACTGCAAACAGATGGTGGTTTGCAGAGGATCAATGCCCACCGCCAAGTAGTCGGCGACCACATTCAAAATATTGCTCGACACCTTCTCCGGTTGATGGGCGTTATCGGTCAGCCCCTGCATATCGGCCACTAAAATGGTCTGCTGATGGATGCTTTGCAGCGCAACGCGCTGTTGCAACGAGCCGACATAATGACCGAGGTGCAACGGCCCAGTGGCTCTATCGCCAGTTAAAATGATTTCGCTTTGAGTTTCAGTTTTTGTTGATTGCATGGGTTATCTCCAAGTTAAAAGGACGCTACTGGAGATAAAAAGAGAGTGATCTTTAGCTACCTTCCAGCAGCTAAAGAATGTAAGCATTCCGCGCCGCTCTAGAGAGAGCGCCACCAGAAGAAAACGGACGTTAAGCTATTGATCATATTCATAGCCAACGACACTAACAAGAATCGGCTGATGCAGCAAGTCACGCCGTTATCCAGCGCAGTAATTCGGCACTGATGAACAGCCCAGTGCCATAAACCAGATGGGTGATAAAGCTTAAAACGCGTGCTTGCCAAGGCATTGGCGTTTTACTGGCGGCCACGCCAAATCCCAAGCAGGGCTGAATCAACAAAAATGGCACACACAAGGTGGCCATGCCAATGACAACGGCTTCGTCCAAAGACGGCTCAGCAAGCCAGTGTTCACCCGCCCACCAAATGAGAAGAAAGGCGAAGGCGATGCCAATCGCGTAATGCAGTAACCATCCGAGTAGTTGTTCACCCGCCACTTTGGGCGTTTGTAAAATGGTGTCATGCATCCATTTTCCCTCTGGGATCCACAGAATCCAGCGTGCAACTAAGGCATAATTGAGCGAGGCGATGCCAAATACGTTGCGTTGAATCCACGACCAGCCGTCCATTAGCAATGTTGCTCCAAGACCAATAAAAATCGCTTGCAGCCCGATCATCGTATCCATTCCATTCTCCTTCTTTAGGCTAAAAATTGGCTTGTTGTTTATCAACTTGCATGGTACGACTTGAAGCTCACTTTAAGTCAATGGACAATTTTATGGATATTGCCGAGGTTACTAAGCTATCTGGTCTTCCCGCCTCGACACTGCGCTACTACGAACAATTGGGGCTGATTACTTCGATTGGACGAAGTGGGCTAAGGCGCCAATACGCTCCCAATGTGCTGGAGAAACTGAACCTGATTTCTCTGGGAAGGTTGGCCGGATTATCACTCAACGACATTGCCGCCATGCTAGCGACATCATCGCAAGATATGCTGGTCATTGATCGCGAAATGCTAAGCAACCAGGCCCAAGAGATCGATGCACAGATCAAACGGCTTAAAGCGGTGCGAGACAGTTTAAATCATGTCGCAAACTGCCCTCACTCTTCTCATTTGACCTGCCCTTCATTCCAAAAACTGATGAAATCGGTAAAACGTCATTTACCCGAACTGAAAAAGTGATCAACGCCATGAATGACTTCGACAAAATTAGCTCACCAATCGAAGCTCGTATCTCGACGGGTTTTGCCAAGATCAACACCGCAATGCGTAGCAAAGCTTGGGAACATGCTGCGGCCAATGGTCTGACCCCAACGCAGACCGAAATTCTCTCGCTGCTTGCGGTACGCAGCGTGCCACTGCGTCTGTCTGCGATTGCTCAGCAACTTGCCATTACCCCAGCGACGGCGAGCGATGCCGTTGCAGCATTAGTGACAAAAGGTTTGATAGCAAAAGGGCCTGCAATCGATGATAAACGCGCCCTATCGATCACCTTAACTGAAGCAGGAAGCTCCATGGCCGCGTCGGCAAACCTGAGCCTATTTCTTGGCAGTGCCACCCAAATGCTGAGCGAAAATGAAAAAGTGATGCTGTTAAGGCTTATCATCAAGATGGTCAGACAGCTCCAAGATCAAGGCGATATTGCGTTGAATCGCATGTGCGTCACTTGCCAGTATTTTGGTAAAAACCAGGAACACAGTGTTTCTCAACCGCACTATTGCCACCTAGTCAATGCCCCCTTTGGCGACCAACATTTGCGGCTTGACTGCCCTGAACACGAAGAGGCACAGCTCGCAGAGCAGCTTAAGACGTAGCCGCAGTTTACTCACCCCTGATGTTTTCATGACAGACATCTGTCTTGACGTACATGCTTAGGAGTCCTAACGTTTTGCCTTAGGGATGCACCGCAAGTTCTATGGTCGTTTGATTTGAAAAGACGGTCGTTTGAAGAGACCTTGGCCGTTTGAAGAGACAATGTCAAACAAGCAGCCAGCTCACATTAGCGGGATATTTCTCTGTCGTCAGTGACCTGAACTCGCTGACGGCTAAAAAAGTGGGAATCAAGTGAGTTTGCCGACCGTCCTGACTCCCATCCCTCAAGCAAAAAGTAGAGAGACCTGAATTATGACAATAAAAGCAACTTTTTACCACGCAGGCTGCCCTGTTTGTGTCACCGCTGAAGAGCAGTTAGCCAGTGCCCTTGACCCAAAACAATTCGACGTCGAAGTGGTTCATTTTGGCAAAGAGAGTGGGCGCATTAGCGAAGCCGAACGACTGGGTGTGAAATCGGTCCCAGCCTTAGTGATCGACGGTAACGTCTTCCACATCAATTACGGTGCATCACTTGAACAAGTGAAAAACGGTTAATAAGCAAAATCGGTGGGCATGAAAAAGGTCCACCGAATTGTCCACGATACCAGTCAGCAATAAGACACTTGTTCATTCAATCAAATTGAGAAGGTAGATTATGAAAAAGAACCCCAAACTCACTACAGCTGCGGGTGCGCCCGTTGTAGACAACCAGAATATTATGACCGCTGGCCCCCGTGGCCCCGCACTTCTTCAGGACATTTGGCTTATTGAAAAACTCGCTCACTTTGACCGAGAAGTGATTCCCGAGCGACGCATGCATGCTAAAGGTTCGGGGGCCTATGGTACGTTTACCGTCACCCAAGACATTACCCGCTACACTCGTGCTAAGTTATTTAGCCAAGTAGGTAAAAAAACCGACCTCTTTTTGCGTTTTTCGACCGTTGCAGGAGAGCGAGGCGCGGCGGACGCAGAGCGCGACATTCGCGGTTTCGCAGTGAAGTTCTACACCGAGGAAGGTAACTGGGACTTGGTGGGAAACAACACGCCGATCTTTTTCATGCGTGATCCACTGAAGTTTCCCGATTTGAATCATGCAGTAAAACGCGATCCGCGAACCAATATGCGATCGGAAAAGAACAATTGGGATTTTTGGACTCTGCTTCCTGAATCCTTGCATCAGGTAACCATCATTATGTCTGACCGAGGCATCCCAGCCAGTTACCGCCATATGCATGGTTTTGGATCGCACACCTTCAGTTTCATCAATGCGCAAATGGAACGTTTTTGGGTCAAATTTCACTTTCGTACCCATCAGGGCATCAAAAACCTGACCAACGAAGAAGCGGAGGCGATCATCAGTAAAGATCGCGAAAGCCATCAACGCGACCTGTATGAATCAATTGAAAATGGCGATTTTCCCAAATGGACCGTATACATTCAGGTCATGCCAGAGAAAGAGGCTGCACAAGTCCCGTACAACCCGTTTGATCTGACCAAAGTCTGGCCGCACAAAGACTACCCACTGATCGAAGTGGGCGTTTTGGAACTCAACCGCAACCCAGATAACTACTTTGCCGAGGTTGAGCAAGCCGCCATGAATCCTGCCAACGTCGTACCGGGCATCAGCTTTTCACCCGATCGTATGCTGCAAGCCCGACTTTTTTCTTACGGCGACACCCAGCGCTATCGGATCGGTGTGAATCATCACCAAATCCCAGTCAATGCGCCGCGATGTCCGGTGCATGGATATCACCGTGATGGACCAATGCGTGTTGATGGCAACTTCGGTTCCACCATTGGTTATGAGCCCAACAGTTATGGCCAATGGCAAGAACAACCGGACTTCCGCGAGCCGCCTTTATCGATTGAAGGGGCCGCCGATCACTGGAATCACAGAGAGGACACCGATTACTTCTCCCAAGTGGGAAATCTGTTCCGCTTAATGAAGAAAGATGAGCAACAAAGACTGTTCCAAAACACCGCCGATGCAATGGGCAATGCGCCAGAGGAGATAAAACGTAGGCACATCGCCAACTGCCTGCAAGCCGATTTGCGCTATGGTGAAGGGGTCGCCAACGCTCTTGGGTTGACACTTTAACTTTACTGCTCGCTGTGATAACGCTAAGTGGCATGAAACAAAAAGCCCTGAACTTCACGCCTCAGGGCTTTATTTTGGTCAGTTCAACCACAAAAAGAGCAACTTACGCCTTGCCGACTTTAAACGAACCCGCATACTTATCCAGTGTTTGCGAAAGCGCAGTCAAGGTTTTACTGGTGTCTTCCAGTTGTTGGCTAGCGCTCAGCCCCTCTCTCACTGACTCATTGAGCGAGTCCATATTCAAGTTGATCTCTTTCGTTACGCTCGATTGCTGCTCGGTGGCGGTTGCCACTTGGGTATTGAGATCTAAAATCGAAGAGACTTGAGACGCGATGGTTCTGATCGCTTGCTGCGCTTCGAGCGTGGCTTCTGCACCTTTGATGGTCAGTTCACGGCTGGCGTTCATCGCCGTCACCGCACTTTTCGCTTCGGCTTGTAAATGGTCAATCATGGTCTGGATTTCACCGGTCGATTGCGCTGTTTTGGTTGCCAGATTTCTCACTTCATCGGCCACCACAGCAAAACCGCGCCCAGCTTCACCAGCCCTTGCGGCTTCAATCGCCGCGTTAAGTGCCAGAAGGTTAGTTTGTTCGGAAATACCGCGAATCACATCCAAAATCGACTCAATAGATTGTGTTCTATCCGCCAGCGCCACCACCACATTAGCAGTGTTGTTCATTTCATCAGTTAAGTTGCTGATGGTTTCGGTGGCAAACTGCAAAACCGCACTGCTGTTGGCGGTCTCTTTATTTACATTACCCGCCGCCTGCGCCGCCCCTGCGGCATTGGTGGAAATTTCATTGATGGTCGATACCATCTCATTCATCGATGTCACCACCAGTGTGGACTGTTCGTTCTGCAGATCGCCGCGAGTCAGCGCTCGCACCGACTGCTCACGCACCACATTGGCCGACTGATTGAGTTCGCTGCCAGTACGCACGACCTGCTGAATAATGTCATTGATTTTCGAGACAAACGTGTTGAATGCGGTTGAGATATGAGCGATTTCGTCATTGCCCTTAACGGGCAAGCGCATGGTTAAGTCGCCATCGCCTTGAGAAATATCTTCAAGCGCACTTTGCAAACGAGTCAGAGGCTGGAACAGTTTGGTCATCAAGCCCGCCAACACCACAATACACAGCACGAACATACCGCAAGTAGTCGCCAATTGGGTAACGATGATGCCCATCGCCGCCGAGTCGACTTCGGTGATCGGCACGCCGATGTCTAATGTTCCATAGAGTTTGCCGTTAACATAAATCGGCGACATGATGTCGTAGGTCCACACTTTCTGTACATCGGCATACCATTTCGAGTGCTGCACCACACCTTGTGTCGCGCCAAGCACCGTGTACTCATCCTTGTAGACTTTATTGATTTTTTGCTTGTCACTGTGCGCGACCGCCGCCACGTTTTTGTCGATCACTATCGCGTAAGCGATGTCCGCACGATGGCTGAGCGTCGTCACCATCTCTTGCAGATCGTCAATCGGCTGCTTGGAGTTTTCTAAAATGTACTCAGCGTGCAGAGCCATTTGTGACCCTTTCGCTTTCGAGTTAATCAAAATGACGTTATTGATCTCTTGATACGAGACGTAAGACGTCGAGATGGCACTGGCAATCGCAGCCAAGGCGAACATGGCCACCACAACCGCTAAGATGAGTCTTTTCATATTTCCTCCTGCCTCACTCACTTCACTGTGCAGAGATAGCAAGGCAAACAACATTATTTAAAAGAATTGCGTGCTTGACGATAAATTCAGTACCAACAGAGCAAAGTAGTCATCCCGACTATCGGCAGCAAATTGTTGATAGAAACTGAGTTAAAGCACTAAATTTTAACATATAAATCCTTACAAATTAGACATCAATCTTGTGGAATGAGGGACTTGGATCTCATTGTTATAAAACAATGTCAATAAGCCGAATGGGGGCATCTAGGCTGCCAACTAAACGCCGCATTTTGAGTAATTAAGATCGGTCGCATGTCGAAATTATTCAATACTGGCTCGGCACGAAAAGTTTATTGTGTATTTCACAACCACAGAGGAGAAATACAATGACTTTACGTGCCAACTACTTCGGGCTTGCGGCCAAAGGAATGCAGATTCTGCTGGAACAGGAAAACTATTTGCGAGAGCAGTTTCGTGCTTCCGAAACCGTGACGGTAGAAATTTGGGAACTGGTCAAACTGCGCGTATCGCAGATCAACCAGTGCGCTTTCTGTATTGATATGCACAGCAAAGATGCGATGGCGGCTGGCGAAAGTGTCGAACGTATATTAGGGTTAAACGCTTGGCGTGACATGCCTTTGTATACAGATAGCGAAATCGCCGCACTAGAGTGGGCTGAACATTTAACGGCGGGAAAAAAGGTCGACGCTGAGTGTTATGATAAAGTGGTCAGCGCGTTCGGTGAAAAAACGTTGGTTGATTTGACCATCGCCATCAACGCTATCAATAGTTGGAATCGCATTGTGAAAGTGTTTAAACCCGAGGTAGGCAGCTATAAACCACAGTAAATCTCACCAGTCCGCGTTCAACTTTCAACTGTCCCAACCCTCGGGGCAGTTGTCTGTATTGGTGCAAGGCATTTGGTCGGCTTCTGTCTGCGAACTGCACAGCGAACCTGTCATAAAACCTCTGTACACCGATGCAGGCAGCGGCATTGTGTTCCATCTCGGCGGCGAAGTAACACTGGGAGAAAAGCCGCTCACTCACGGCGTGCTCGTTTCGCCCGTAGAAAAGCAATCACAGCAGATCACGCTCTTTCCCGGCGCGACACTGGCCGGTATCCGCTTTCATCCCGCCATCGGCTATGGCGTGTTAGGTCAGCATTTTGACCGTCTCACCTTACTCGAGAGGCCAGAGGATCAGCGCTTTCGACTGTATGACTTGTACGACACACTGCAATCACACAGCGACAACGCAAGCCGGATTGACACGCTTTACACATGGCTTAACGACAATGTTCAGCGAACTGATCTCATACCAAGCTCACTTGAGCAGGCTCTCGAATGCATTCAGCTCGATATCACGCTAGGAGAATTAGATGAACAAATTGCCCTAAGTCAGCGGCAAATCGAGCGCCTGTTTAAACACTGGATGGACATGACACCCAAGCAGTATCAGCGCATTTTGAGAGTGAAAAAAGCCATCGACTATTTACGCCAGTACAAGTGCGCCCGTCTCGTGGAGGTTTCACAACAGTTTGGCTTTAGTGATCAAGCTCATATGACCCGCGAGTTTCGCGCAATCGCACGGATAACGCCCGGAAAACTATGAGCGCTGCGCGATTTGCTTCATTGGTGAATCATCGGGTAGAACTTGCTTGATAGAGGGAATTCTAGGTTATTGATTTGTATTGATAAAACGTTCTGCGGTGGCAAACAAACTGTCACACTTTTTTTTCTGCTTTACATAATCAGGTGAACCTTCTGGGAGAGCATCGAGTACTTCTTTCGCACTGTTATATTCTCCAACCATCACCGCGAATCGAACTTCAAAATCCGCTTTACGCATTTTCTTTGCTGTTTTCTTCACTGGTTTTTTCATATCTATTCCCCTAATTATAGTTCCCAAAGTTTTTTGTTTTCGCGTTCCAACAGAATCTCTTCGATTTTTTTTCTTACTTTATGAAGATTGTCAGGCTTTTCATCTTTAATGCTGATTCTACTTTTATCCGCCTTAGCGTTACAGCGATCTACTTTACTCTTCAACGTTCAATCTCCTTGGTTGTCAGAGATATAAAAGCTTCCCAAGACCAAGCCCTGTGAATCTCTAATTTCGCCTGAATGAGTTAACTCGCAATATGAAAAATCTAAGTCAAAAAAATCTGTTGTGACTTTGGGTAAAATATGACGCTTTAATGCATCACTATTTAGCTGATTGATGGTGGATGACCAAGAGGTCTTATTGTGGTGTAGGCAATAATTGATTTTGAACAATGAATTGTTGTCCTTTTGGTATTTGTTGCTCACGCAAAACGTAATACCAATATGTTTTACGATTAGCTCTTCGAGTCATTTAACTCCTTACTGCACATGAGAAAACAAGATCTCGCCTTAACTAGGCATAGGCGAGATCTCACGAAAAGCGCTTACAGAACAGTAACGTTAGCCGCTTGTGGGCCTTTGTTGCCTTGTTCGATACTGAAAGATACTTTTTGACCTTCAGCTAGAGTTTTGAAACCGTTGCTTGTGATAGAACGGAAGTGAACAAAAAGATCAGCACCGCCGTTATCTGGAGTGATAAAGCCAAAACCTTTAGTTTCGTTAAACCATTTAACTAGGCCAGTTGTATTATTTGACATATAAATCTCGATAAATTAATGAATTTAAAAAATGAAGCTACTAAGTGAGGAATGAAGAAAAAGGTATCGCAGGATGAATATGACAAATCAAATCAATAAAACTGGGAGATCTTGAACTAAATATTCTTTTTAATAGCTCGCTACTTGAGCTGCCGCTACTATACACTAAGTACGTACAATAGATATCTATTTCTTAATTTATTTTAAAAAGTTAACACAATCAATGATTTAAGATTATTCCCTATGGCACAATCAAACATTGAACAGCTACCTTATGGCTGACTGACTCATTCAAGATATTTATCTTTCTGCTTTGAGTAGACGTCATCTCTGACTTGTTCAATCTCTTGCCATATCTTTTCAGCGAGCTCAGCATTGGCTTCCATAAACTGGTGGCTAAATACCAAGTAGTAATCTTTCGTCGTGATGGCTGGCTCCACCTGCTTTACGTTTGATAGGTTGTGAATGGCAATATACTGCTGGGCCATCGTATCTTGAATCGCCATGGCAGAAATGCGTTTAAGCTCCAACATTTGGAACAGCTGTTCTGTGGTTTTGACCTCCTGTACTTTGAGCTGCATTTTCTTCAACTCATTGACAATAGAAAACCCCAAGTGAGCGCCTATCTGTTGTTCAGTATCGGCAAGTTTTTCTCCATCCCAGTCCAACGTTTTATCTGCCAGCGTGTAGAAATAGTACCCAATGGTGGCGATGCGCTTTGTGCCATCGGGCAGATCGCCGTTCATCGGATAACGCGCATATTGTGCACGCTGCGCGTTGTAGGAAAAAATAAATCCGCCATCGACGTGACCAGAATCTATGTTTTGTAAAGCACGTTTGCCCGGCAGTCGAACATATTCAATTTTCAGATCAAGTTTTGATGCAACATGGTCAAGCACATCCAAAGCCAATCCGGGAGGATTCGCCACTTCAGAGACATTGCCCATCAGAAACGGGTAAGCCTCAAGATCTGAATAGGTTAACCGAATAGTCGTCGTAGCTGAAACAGGCAAGGTCACGAAGACAATCAAAGCAAAAGTGCATAACCGACGAATAAAGTGAACCATGTGCGCTCCCCCTTCACTGATGTAAAGAAAGCATAGGAGGTGAAAGTACGAATATCCATAAGCCATCCACTCTCTTGCTACAAGCCGCTCACTTTCCTACCTTTAAAAACGTTCTTTGACCATGCGATAGGAGTGGCTGCACCGTATATGGCGGATTTTGAAAGGGTTAAAACATAGCTGAATCAATAAGCTTTCGTTGTAGCTAACAGCTATCACAAAATCATACTGTTTTTATGTACAGCTCTTTGGTTTTGCGTATTATCTCTGGCTTAAAACGCAATTTGAAGATCTAACAATGAATATCACTTTAGAAAAAGGCATTCGAGAAATCGTCGAAGAATTCATTTCTAACGGTAAGCCTTGCCCATCAAAACAGACTATTTCACAACGCCGTTCGGGTTATTTAGCCAGCACAGTATTAGCGGGTGACAGCCCTGAAATGGAGGAAGAGTTTATTGATGAGTTAGGTGGCATTCCGATTAAAGTTTATAAACCCACGCTACAGAACGATATGCCAATCACGATCTATTTTCATGGCGGCTGCTTTATTAGTGGCGGTTTTGCAACGCATGACGCGCAATTAAGGCAGTTGGCCTATTTATCCAACACGATAGTCATTTGTATTCAGTACCGATTAGCGCCTGAGTACACCTATCCGAGCGCTCACGACGACGTATTTCAAGCCACATTAGCCATCAAAGATCACGGCCATCAATACGGCGCTAATACGGATAAGATCGTTTTTGTCGGCGACAGTGCGGGTGGACAGTTGGCATTGACAACGACGCTGCGCTTAAAGAATAAGAATTTGTGGCTACCTAAAAAACAGATATTGATCTATCCGATGGTCGACCCTTTGGGAAAATCGGAGAGCTACCTGCAAAACGGAACCGATTTTGTGATTACCGCGCCAATGCTGCTTTCTGGTTTTCAGCTTTATGCAGAAAATTCTCAACAACTCATGAATGAGCCAGAACTCAATGTGCTGGCGAGAAATGATTTTCACGGATTGCCGCCAACGTTAATTATTACCGCTGAGTTTGATCCTCTGCGAGATGAAGGTGAACAGTTGTATCGCTCCCTGATTTCGCAAGGTGTGGAAGCTTACTGTGAACGTTATTTAGGCGTCATTCATGGCTTTTATCAGTTATCTGGAGTCTGTGAATCTGCGAAACGTTGTATTAGAAGCATTGCCAACATGATCAAAAATTGAACACTCAAGATATTAAAATATGTTATTTTTCTGTAAGTAAAATTCGGAACTGCATTTATTACCCCTACCGAGTGTGACCGAAGATCAATAATATCTTTTTTTACCTAGAATGATTTTATAAACTTTGAATAATCAGCAAGTCTTAAAAAAATTATAATCTCAGAATGAGGAAAAATAATGAAAAATGGCTTGTTAATTCTTACTACCTTGGCGGTATTGTCTGGGTGTGGTGGTGATAATAGTGGGGATTGCGCGGCAGATACCAAGGTAGTACACGTTAAAAATAGTTCTGTTAATCGCGACAGTTACCACTTTTTCCGTAATACATGCAATGACCTAACGTACACTGGCAACTTTAATTCGGAGGACATTTGGGGCTACAAGACAAATCTGCCGTATACCGGATACTGGTCGCACAACATGCAAACGTATCAATTAAAGCGTACGGATAACAGTTTTAATCTTTCTGTCAGCCTTCCCCGCTTGCCAGATAATGATGAAAAATCCCAAGGTGCATTAGTCTGTACTATCGATATCTCAGTAGAGGGTTTTTACGATGAGACCCGTGTTGATATTGGTGACCATTATATTAACAAGCTCTGTTATCAAAAGAACAATGAGCAGCCTATTATTGCACAATATAATATCGATTATGAAACATTGACAAAATCCGAAGTCGCTAAATTAACCAGTATTGTCCTGCAAGGTAATCCAACAAAAAGTGATTTTACTAAAGCGATGAGTAGTGACAAGTTAATGTTATGTAACGTAGCCAACGATGAAGAAATAGAAAAAACGGAGTGCGCTAAATAGTATTTTCGCTTCCATTTTCTACTATTGATTACACCGACAAACTAGCGATGCGATTTACTTAATCCACTGCCGTAAATGAGTAAGTCAACAAGCACCGTTAATCTCAGCAGGCTACGTTTCTAACGGCCTGCTTTTCCGTCTCAAGCCTGCCAGAACTAAAACAAAACCCTTGCCTCTTTTGCTTTGCATAGTGTGAGCAGAATAAACAAATTGGCACTCAATCCATAAGTTTATGTGACATAAGTTGCTCAACATTTTACGCAAGTCATTGTACATTATGCATCGCCTGGAATAACAGTTACCGCGTTGGTATGCGGCTACTGCATGTTAGACAAATAAGGAGATTTGATGAACAGCAAGACGAAGTGTTGGATGCTACTGCTTTTTGCCGTGGTAGCGGGTTGCAATGACAGCAGTGTCGCGAACTCAAATGAGGAGAAAGAGGCCAATCAAAACACCGGTGAAGAGAAAAAAATCACCTTTGAAACGTTTCAAGCAAGCGTATTGGACTCATTGGCAAGCGGGGATTCGTATCACGATTGTGGTGTGTCTGAACTCGATCAGGATGTGACCGACGTCTATCAATGCATTGAGGCATCGTTCAACAGCTCAACGCCCTTCTACGGTTTCGACAGGCACACTGGCGTGGATACCAAGCTCGCCTCGGCTTCCGTGATGGATGCAACTGGCATCGTCACCAACTGGTATTACGACGAGCACTGTTTGCCTGTGGGCGGTAGCTCAAGCTTAAAATGTGAAAGCTTCGTCAAATCGGCCGTTTGTGACAATCCAGTGCTGCGCACAATAGACGAGATTAAAACGCGAGAAGCGAATCATCAGTTTGAGGATCGCTTCTTCTCTTGCAGCAATCGGTAATATGCCGAGCAAACGGAGCAAATCGATTCGGGATGCGTTGCATTTGCGGCTTACAATAGGTTGAATCATGGACACGCGGCGCCGATGAAATGATCATGAACCGCTACCAGTACATCAACTATTTCAAGGAGCCTGATGTCGGCTTTAGCGATCTAGAACAACTCGCCGAACTCTCACGCGTTGTCAGTGAAAGGCTATGCAAGCAAGTTAACAAGCACCGATAAACGCATTCAGGCCGCCTTTTCAGCGGCCTTTATTCTGCTCCAAAACTTCCCCTTCCGCCTTTGTTTCCCATCGCAATGCTCAATAATGTGAGTAAAATAAACAACCTGACGCTTATATCATTAGTTTTTGTGATACAAGTTGCTTAATGTGCGATAGAAGTCGTTGTACAGTATAAGCCGCTTTAGGTAAGAGTTAGAGCGTAGTGTGTGGGTTAGTGGTAGTTTTGTTTTCAGGAGAAATAATGACAATTCCAAAAAATCACAGCTCGGATTCCGACTATGAAAGCCTGATTGGGCAACCTATTCCCGGTGGCACCTCAAGATCTGTTTATCATGTTGCTGGTCATAGTAACTGGGTAATCAAAGTAAATGAACAGTGTGGCGCTAACAAAAATGAAGCTGACTACTATTTTGATGCACTGAACAACAGTCGAAATGATGTGTTAGCGTGTATTGGAAAAATAAAGAGTATTAGTAAGTCTGGTAAATACTTAGTAATGGAATATTTGCCAGATGTTGTATCACCCGATGAAGTTGTAGTTGATGTGCCTACCGATATTGACGATCTAAAGCGCTCCAATTTTGGTGAAAATAAGGGTTCTATTAAGTTAAGAGATTACGCTATGCGAAAAGATGGAGTTCCTACTGGTTATGTAGACAAATACAAAATTGAAAGTGTAGCGATTGGAAATAACTTGAAAAATCTAGGCAATGATCTTGATGCTATATTTAACTCAGGTGACTTAGATACATAAAAAATCAGTTCCAAACATAACAAAGCATTTAAGAGTAATTCGTAACACTTGGCGGTTTTGCTTCTCTCAAGTATAGCCAAGCGCCGCTCACCTTAATGCAGCGTTATACTATTCAAGTACGGAGTTGGCGATTGAAAAAAATAAATCCATTTAAACCACATAGTCCTGTTCCTACGGCTATGTTTGCTGGGCGTATTAATGAAATAACGGCATTTGAAAAAGGGCTGCATCAGACAAAATACGGTAGCCCAAGCAATTTCCTAATTACAGGTGAACGAGGTATAGGTAAGTCATCATTACTAATGCTTTATAAACCACTAGCAAATGGTGATATAGCAACCGAGTACGGTAAGTTTAATTTTGTAACAGTTAATGCAGTTATTTCTCCAAGAACAAACCTACTCACTTTTATTAAAATCATAGAACGCAGTTTGAAGCGAGAAGTTGGGAAAATTGAGTCCGTTCGTTCGTTCTTAAACGATACATGGGCGTTTGTTCAAAGAATTAAAGTCTTGGATTCAGGTATTGAACAGTCAAGCACCACTGAAGACCCAGATCTTGTTATTGATGACTTTGTATACTCCTTGTCGGAAACGTGCAATCGTATTGCTAACCCAGAAAAAGGTGAACAAGCCAAGGATGGGATCGTTATCTTTATCGATGAAGCAGATAATTCATCATGTGATTTGCATTTAGGATATTTTCTAAAAGTAGTTACTGAAATGCTTCAGCAATATGGTTGCAACACGGTAATGTTCGTTGTGGCAGGACTGCCGGATGTAATTGAGAAATTATCATCTTCGCACGAATCTTCCTTACGTGTTTTTAATCAACTTAAAGTGAAAGAGCTAAGTCCAGAAGACCGTCACTATGTTATTGAACGTGGCATGGAAGAAGGCAATAAGCTCAACGAAGAGCAGACGACAATTTCTGCTGATGCGAAACGTCATATATCCACCTTGTCAGAAGGTTATCCTCACTTCATTCAACAGTTTGCTTATTCGGCATTTGATACAAATACGGATGGCGAAATTTCGGAAGAAGATGTGCTTAATGGAGCTTTTAATGTCGGTGGTGCTCTGGATTCTATCGGTAGCCGATATTATGCAGCTCAATACCATGAGCAAATTAAGTCAGATGATTACCGTCAAGTTTTGTCCATAATGGCCGAAAATTTAAGCTCCTGGGTCAAGAAAAGCGAAATTCGAGAAAAGTTTACGGGTAGTGACCAAACATTGACAGATGCGCTAAAGGCTTTAACCGCTCGTAAGATTATTTTGAAAAACCCATCAAAAATGGGTGAATACCGATTGCAACAACGTGGGTTTGCTCTTTGGATTAAGTTGTTCGGTAATCGCAAGAAATAATATAACAAACGCTTTAAGAGGGATAGACAACGCATGGCATTCCTACTATGCATTGGCCTTTTGTGATTAAAGTGTTATGCCGGAAGTCGGTTGTAGCGTTGTCTGCCCCTTAAGCGGGCGTTAGGTTTATAAGGTGATTTTATCTACAAGGAGGATGAATAATGGAATACTATTTTGAAGTACCATTTTATAGGGATCTTACAAAATCTAGTGGTTGGGATGTATTAGATTCGAAAGCGACTCAATATCAAGTAGCAAGGGCTATATTTAAAGTTAAAAGCTCCCAATTACCTGGCCCAGTTCAAATCGGTAGGAAATTTGAGCCGTTCGGTGCGCCTAGCGGAGTATCGCAAGACAAGTTGAAAGTTATCGAGCTAGAGTCAGAAGTTTTTGCTGAAAGGAAAACAATCGAAAGATCAATAGTCGAATCTCAATGTATGAGCAAAGTTTTATCTGAATTGACGTCAAAGTTTGGAGATGGAAAGCTTTTCAATATTGGTGGTAAAGCAGAAGGAGAATTATCGGCAACTCTCAAAGAATGCTTTCAAAAGGATTTCCACATAACAAACACTGAAAGAGTTCGAAAAACAGTTAGGTATGAATTTAGAGATACAGTTAGTAAGGATTGTACTGATATTTTGTGCGGCGCAACTGTATATCAAAAATGTCGTGCGGACCTATACTTACTAAAGGTGGATTTTTTAACGGTGGAATACCGCACATCTAAAATGGGCCTAAGAAAAAAGCTAGTTAAGTACCCATTTCCAACAAAAGGTGAAAAGGTAAATGATCACCCAAACATTATTCATATAGGTGTTCCGCTAGCTGAATTGCATTACTGGGAAATGTTACCAATGAGTTCGGTTGTAATTAAGGACAAAGATTATGTACCGGAAGTCGAAGACGACTCTGAGGTAATTGTAAATCCGCCGAGGGAAAGTTTGATTGATCGCCCTTATTGGAGTGCAACAGAGTATCCAACTTTGTACCAGCTAGCTAATGTTGCTTTCCCCTATAAATGGGTAAACAAACCAGTTGATGGCTATACAAGAGAAGAGTTAATTAAAATGGAGTTAGGTGAAGCTGAGTATTCGGATTGGTGGTTTAGGCATGGTCCGGGAAGTGAGACTTAAACCTAACAAAGTATTTAATAGAGATTCGCAATGCGTGGCATTTGTGGATTACATTGATTATAGTGGTGAAAGTGGTCTGCGGAAGCTTCTTAGTAGCGTTGTCTGCCTTAAGCAGGTGCTAGTTACTTCAATTAAATGTGAGGTTTTATGATCCCAATTCCTACTTGTTATTCAGACTTCGATCCCGATTTCACGTTCACAAGCAGGAACGTTGAAGTAAAAGGTGGAAAATCTGCAAAGCAATACCTTGAGTTTGCTATTGCTGATTTTCAACAGGATGAAACTGATAAGGGGCGTATAAATGCATTTTCGAATGCAAAAAGAGCGTTGCATTTACAAGTCGAAACACTTGCTAGTTTGTTCGGTTTTGATTCTATAAAAACAACAGGGAGTCGGTACACTAGCTTCCCTAATTATTTAGAATTTATAGCAAAATGTGGCATTGTGACGCCAAGGATACTAACAAAGCTGAATCGGGTAAGAAATGCTGTTGAACATGCTTACTACACTCCAAGTAAAGATGAAACTGAAAACTTTATTGATGTCGTCGAGCTGTTCATTGCGGCAACAGATAGGGCTCTATATCAGTTCCCAATAGACATCGAATTTTTGCCAATGACTATTTTAGGCGATGGTATACCAAACATTAGCCTCATCTGTTTGGAACCGTACAGTGGTAAGCTACTGCTTAATGCTAATGATGCCGAAGATTTGCAATACAAAATCACTCTTAATCCAGAGCAAGAAGAGTATTTCTTGTGGGTAAAAGTTCTGCTGTCGGGAGCGCATTTGAATGACTATAAAATACGCAACTAACAAACTGTTTAAGATGGTATGCGGCAGCATCAGTCATTGCATTGCTCACCTTTTCGGGGGCTAAAACTGCCCTCTTGGGGGCTACGTGAAGCGATGTTGGGGGCTAAAAAGGGGCTATTCTGGGGGCTAAATGGGGCTTTATTTTCCATTTCACTGTTTATGCTTACAGTAGTCGCCAATGCAAAAAGCGCCCCTTTCGGAGCGCTTTGTTTTTTTATTCCCAATCGAGGATGACTTTGCCGGAAGCCCCGCTACGCATAGCGTCGAAGCCTTTTTGGAAATCGTCCACTTTGAAGTGATGGGTGATAATTGGCGTTAAATCTAGGCCAGATTGGATCAGGCTCGCCATCTTATACCAAGTTTCGAACATCTCACGACCGTAGATCCCTTTGATCACTAAGCCTTTGAAGATCACTTGGTTCCAGTCGATGCCCATGTCTGAGGGTGGAATACCCAACAGTGCAATGCGGCCGCCGTGGTTCATGGTTTTTAACATTGAGTTAAACGCCGATGGGTTACCCGACATCTCTAGGCCCACATCAAAGCCTTCTGTCATGCCAAGCTCAGCCATCACATCATCCAGCTTTTGCTCTGCCACGTTAACCGCGCGAGTCACGCCCATTTTACGCGCAAGATCCAAGCGGTATTCGTTCACATCGGTGATCACTACGTGGCGCGCGCCAACGTGTTTCGCCACAGCGGCGGCCATAATGCCGATTGGGCCAGCGCCGGTGATCAGCACATCTTCACCCACGAGATCAAACGACAGCGCGGTGTGCACTGCGTTACCAAATGGGTCGAAGATGGACGCGAGATCGTCAGAAATGCCATCTGGGATTTTGAATGCGTTGAACGCTGGAATCACCAAGTATTCAGCAAATGCGCCTGTGCGGTTAACGCCAACACCGATGGTGTTGCGGCACAAATGCGTGCGGCCACCACGGCAGTTACGGCAGTGACCACACGTGATGTGGCCTTCGCCAGAAACGCGGTCACCGATGGCAAAACCACGCACCTCTTGGCCGATACCGACCACTTCGCCCACGTATTCATGGCCGACGACCATAGGCACTGGAATGGTTTTTTGTGACCATTCGTCCCAGTTGTAAATGTGCACGTCGGTGCCACAGATAGCGGTTTTCTTAATGCGGATCAGCAGATCGTTGTGACCAAGTTCAGGCTTGTCCACTTCGGTCATCCAGATGCCTTCTTCAGGCTTAAGCTTTGATAATGCTTTGATTTTCATATTATTCACCAAATATGCCCCGCGCGATGCGAGGCAAAAAATCAGATAATGCCCATCTCTTTGCCGACTTCGATAAACGCATCAATGGCTTTATCAAGCTGCTCGCGAGAGTGTGCAGCCGACATCTGAGTGCGGATACGCGCTTGGCCTTTGGGTACCACTGGGAATGAAAAACCGATCACGTAGATGCCTTTGGCTAATGCGCGCTCAGCAAACTCCGCCGCCACTTTGGCATCACCCAGCATGATGGGGATGATGGCGTGATCGGCGCCTGCCATCGTAAAGCCGGCCTCGGTCATGCGAGTGCGGAAGTGCGCCGCGTTTTCCCACAAGCGAGCGCGCAGATCGCCGCTCTCTTGCAGTAGATCCAACACACGAATCGAGGCAGCAACGATCGCCGGTGCTACCGAGTTAGAGAATAGGTACGGACGAGAGCGCTGACGCAACCAGTCGATCACCTCTTTTTTACCCGCCGTGTAACCGCCCGATGCGCCGCCCATCGCTTTGCCAAGCGTGCCTGTGATGATGTCGATGCGATCCACCACGTTGTGATACTCGTGCGTGCCTGCACCTGTTGGGCCCATAAAGCCGACTGCGTGCGAGTCATCGACCATGGTCAATGCGCCATATTTTTCTGCTAGGTCACAAATGGCTGGCAGGTTGGCAACCACACCGTCCATTGAGAACACGCCATCGGTCACGACCAGAATGTTGCGCGCGCCCGCTGCTTTGGCCGCGATCAGCTGCTCTTCCAACTCTTGCATGTTGTTGTTGCTGTAGCGAAAACGCATGGCTTTACACAGACGCACGCCGTCGATGATCGAAGCGTGGTTCAGCGCGTCAGAGATGATGGCGTCTTCTTTATCCAGCAGGGTTTCAAACAGGCCAGCGTTGGCATCAAAGCAGGAGGTGTAAAGAATGGTGTCTTCTTTACCCAAGAATTGCGAAAGCTTCTGCTCAAGCTGTTTGTGAATGTCTTGCGTACCACAGATAAAGCGTACCGACGCCATACCAAAACCGTGGCTGTCCATCCCCTCTTTGGCCGCTTTAATCAACGCCGGGTGATTGGCTAGGCCCAGATAGTTGTTGGCGCAGAAGTTCAGCACTTCTTCGCCGCTGGCGATTTTCACCGCCGCTTGCTGATCAGAGATAATGATGCGCTCAGATTTGTACAGGCCTTCCGCTTTCACTTCTTCAAGTTGATTGCGGATCTGTTGGTAAAATGCTGAAGACATGGAGTATTCCTTGCAGATGGTTGGGGGCGGCTTGAGAGCCGACTCATTGTAAGGCAGCCTTTATGTGACAAGGGTCACAGGCGAATGGCCGTTATTACTTTCAAGTGTAATCTATGGCTTGGAAAACGATTATCCCTGACATTGGAAAAGCATTAGTGAATCAGAGGCAATAATCACAATGAAAAACGGAAGCCGTTTGGCTTCCGTTCTGATTAGGCGCTAAGAGATTGTTTTAAAAGGCAAAACGCTGCATACCTGTGCCCGGTTCGAGCATCTTGTCTGCGATGTATTTGTACACTGCGGTGGTTGGGTGAGTGACATCCCAGAAGACGTATTTGTCTGAGCTGTGTGCTGTGCACTCGCTGGTCAAGCTATGGCTGTAGAGATAATCCGTCGCCGACGAACGGTTGATGTTCAAACACGCGTCGCTGGCGTTAACAAAGCCATGCTGTTGCGGGTTGGTAGTCAACTGTTCAAACAGGGTGTAAGTATCGTACAGGGTGATGTTGTAGCCTTGCAGGATGTATAGTGCCACTTGCGCTTTGATGAACTCGTTAAATTCTAAGATCTTCACGCGCACTTTGGCAATTTCATCGGCGGTCGAGTATTTGAACTGCGGCGCTTTGGTCGCATCTGGCAACGTCATCAACATGATGTTTTGTGCACCTGCATCGGTAAGGCGAGCTAACGCGCTGGCGAAGTCCGCTTGCACGTCGGCCACTTCACGGTTGTAGTTCATGAAATCATTCAAGCCAAACTCAAGCGTAAACAAGGTGTTGGCTAGCTTGTAGTTTTTCGCCATTTTGGCGTAGGTCAGATAAGAAGAGACCTGATCCCCTACCCCAGTCAGCGCGATGTATTGATTCGAGCCTGCCGCGCCGCCCACGGCCCAGTTGTACAGCGGCAGTTTTTTCTCTTGGGCGATGTATTCCGTCCAGACAAAACCGTTGGAGAAGTGGCCGAGGAACCAAGTATTAGGGTTGGGGAAGCGCCACATTGAGGCATTGAAGATGTTGCCGGTATCCGACAAGCTATCACCAAATGCGACCATCTTGTTGATTTGATCGGCTTGCATCACCGGATCATTGCTCCAAATCGTGTGGTTGTACGACCAACGATTGTCGGCAGCAAAGAAAGTGATGTCGGCGTTTTCATGGTTCACACCGAGCGTCTCTTCACAACGCTGCTTAATCACGTTTTGCGAGGTATTGGTGTAAAACATGTTTTTAAAAGAGACCGAGCTCCACCAATAGCCATTGAGGGTGTAGTAGCTCCCATCGGGATTTTGTGCCCATTGCCAATCCGTTGCCGAATCGTTATGAGAGTTTCCGGTGCGATACCAGCAGCGAACATAGGTGTAGGTTTGTTTGTTTTGGGTACTGACCACTTGCGCAGTCGTTATGGATTCAGGAGAGAGCGCTGGCTCAGCAGCCACTGCAGAAGCGAGGGGGAACAGAGCCCCCAGCAGTATTGTCATCTTTTTCATCGAATTATCTTCTTGTTTTATGATTTTAAACTGGCAAATGAGAGCATTTATCGCTGACAGTTTTATCATTTTGGGCAGATACCCTATCGAGTCAACCACCTAAATATGCAATTTTACAAATCTGGCATCAAAGTCAAAAAACATTCATTCTATCAATTGAAGATTATTTTATAAAAATAGAATAATTACCCACTAGAAATAATTTAACATGCAATTTTAACCAATTAACTGTTTGCTTTATAAGAACTTTAAATAAACAAGTGATGTTCACCTCCGCTGTTTATTGGGTGACATTTTGTACAATTCTTATCATTCAAGACACGATTATCTTGGCATTCTATAACCATAAGCTATAGCTAGACAGCTCATGAATCGCACATAAAAGTGACTTTTCATGAAGATAAAGTGAATAATAAACAGCTCAAAAAGGAATAGAGCAAATGCACTACACAACAACAAAAACCAAAGGGATCTTTTCCCTGTCTGCTATCGCTGTAGCGATCACCGCATCAGCATCAGCGCTCGCTGCACCCGGTATTGGCTTCAACGAGGCAGACCTTCCAACCAAATACATAGTAAAGTTCAAAGACGACCTTCAAACGCGTTCGACCATGGCAAGCAACCCGTTTTTCGGCCCGAATTTGGTCCGAGAAGCGGTGCTTAACCAAGTCAACGCGCGCCAAGTGGAAAAGCTCGGTCGTCAAGCGCTGTACAGCGTTGAAATCGATAGCAACGAGCTTACTGCACTGCAAAACAACGCCGAAGTGGAATACGTGGAAATTGACCCGCCGCGCTATCTGCTGAGTGAAACCACCCCATGGGGCTACGGCGCGGTAAACGCGCAGCGACTGGATGACGGCAGCGCAGGCAACCGCACTGTGTGTATCATCGACTCCGGCTACGATCTCAATCACAACGATTTGAGTGGTAACCGCGTCAATGGCAGCAACGACAGTGGCACTGGCGCGTGGAGCGATCCGGGCAACAATAACGCCCACGGCACTCACGTGGCAGGCACCATCGCGGCCATTGCTAACGGCGAAGGAGTGAAAGGGATCATGCCGAATCAGAACGTCAATCTGCACATCGTTAAGGTGTTTAACGAGTCGGGTTGGGGTTACTCTTCCAGCTTGGTCAAAGCGATTCAAACCTGTGCCGATAATGGTGCTAATGTCGTTAACATGAGCTTAGGTGGCAGCCAGTCCAGCCGCACGGAAGAGGCCGCACTGAAAGCGATTTACGATCAAGGCGTGTTGCTGATTGCCGCCGCCGGTAACTCGGGCAACACCGCGCACAGCTATCCGGCCTCTTACGACTCGGTGGTTTCAGTGGCGGCGGTGGACAACCACAACGATCACGCGGCATTTTCTCAGGCGACAAACCAAGTTGAAGTTGCCGCGCCGGGCATGGCCATTTTGTCGACCGTAACGGTAGGCGAAGGGATTTTGTCGGACATTTCACTCTCTGGTAACCGCTACTTTGAGCGTGGGGTCGTACCGCACAACCGTTTGATCGTCAGCGGAAGCAATTACGCGCCAGCACCGGTTGCAGGCAGTGTCACCGCGCCACTGGCAAGTTGTGATGTCTCTTCAGGCAGCTACAACTGTGGCGATATGAGCAATAAAGTCTGTCTCACCGAACGTATTGACAACCAAACCGCGACGCTCGATCCGGAAATCGATGCGGTCAAAGCCTGTTACAACGCTGGCGCGAAAGCGGCGATTGTCTACAGTAACCAAGCGCTACCGGGCCTGCAAAACCCGTTTGTGCTGGATGACAACAACCGCTACCGCATGGTGTCGGTGACGGTCGACCATCAGCTTGGTTTGGAACTGGCTAACCAAGTGGGGAGCAGCGTCACTGTGTCCACTGAAACAGGCAAAGATTATGAGTACTACAACGGTACCTCCATGGCGACCCCACATGTCACTGGTGTTGCGGCGCTGGTGTGGAGTTACCATCCAACTTGTAGCGCGCAGCAAGTGCGTAAAGCGCTTCGCGCTACCGCCACCGACATCGACGTTGCTGGCCGCGATAACCGTACTGGCTATGGCTTGATCAATGCCGATGCGGCGAAAGCGTATCTGGACGCAGGCTGTGACGGCCCAACAGGACCTGTCGATCCTGATGGAAATTCGCTGGAAAACGGCGTAGCCAAAGGCCCACTCTCTGGTGATGAGAAAACCAGTGCCGTGTTTACTTTTGACGTTCCAGCTGATGCCACTCAAGCCAGCTTTAACTTAAGCGGCGGCACGGGCGATGCGGATATGTATGTGCGCTTTAACGGCACGCCGACCACCAGCAGCTACGATTGTCGCTCTTGGCAAAGTGGCAACGGTGAACGCTGTAATCTTAATGTCACCCGAGCGGGTACCTATGAAGTGCTGGTCTATGGTTACGCGGCTTATTCCGGCGCTTCGTTAACCGCTACGCATAACGGCAGCGATGAACCGACGGACGGCCAAACGCCTTCGAGCTACACCAATGCCAACGCGGTGGCGATCCCTGATAACGCATCGGTAGGCGTGGTGAGTGAGCTTAATGTGCTGCGCAGCGGCGATGCGGGTAACGTGAGCGTGGATCTGAACATCAGCCATACTTATATCGGCGATCTCAAGGTCACTTTGATCTCCCCAACGGGCGGCCAAGTGGTTCTACACAATAACAGCGGCGGTTCTGCCAACAACATTCGCACCACGCTATCGGCCGATTTTACTGGCTATGAGGCGAAGGGAACTTGGCAACTTAAAGTGGTCGACAACGCCAAACAAGACACGGGTACCCTCAACAGCTGGACCCTGTCATTTCAATAAGGAGAGAGTATGAAGAAGCGCATTCTATGGTCAGTTGGCAGTGTGGTGCTTACCACGATCACGGCGCTAACGTTTATGCCACAGTCACACGCCAACAACGCAGGCTTTCCGGTGGTCGATAAACGTGTGCAACAAGCCGCGGCTGCCCCTGCCCGTTATTTCGTTAAATATCACGCAGGTAAAGAGCAGCAAGTGCGTGAGCTTCTTCGCTCCTACGAGATTGAAATCGTCGATGCCCTCGTCAAACAACAAGTGTTGGTGGTGACTGGGGAGAAGCAGCAGATCGAGCAGCTTGGCCACAGCGAGTTGATTGATTACACCGAGCCAGAACCGACGAGGATGCTCTACGCACAATAAGCACAACGCCCCATCATGGGGCGTTATTTTTATCTTTCAGCACTGACCGCTTGCGGCACATCACACTCTAAATGATGTTCCGCCAACCAGTAGAGCCAGATCATAGCAAGACACAACACAAAACAGAGCCCGAACAGCCAGTTGGAGCTCAACGAATCAAGCATCATCCCGCCAATCAGCGGAGACACGGCAAAACCGAGCGAATAGAGCGCTGCGGCGCCGAAGTAGGAGCCGCGTAAATGGGCAGGTGCCAAACGGTCAATCTGCACATTGAGGGTTGGAAAGGCGATCACTTCTCCAAGGCTCATGACAAAGCAGGCCAGCCCCCAGCCGAGCGGCATATCGGCTGGCGTGAGCATAAAGCCAACCTGCGCCAACGCCATTAAGATCATACCGATGCGAGTACGCGCAAACAGCGGCACATGCTCCAGCCATTTCAACATCGGAAACTGAAAAACGATGATCGTCATGGTGTTGACCAAAACCAAACCGGCGACAATCTTCGCCGCGTCGATGATGTCGGAGCGTACAATCACTTGCGGAATAGACGACTCCAACTGCGCATACACAAACATCATCAGGAAGTTGGCGATCATCAGCTTAACGAAAATCGCATCACGGCTGATGACTTTGAGGGTGGCGCGAAAATTCGGCAGTTGGGAGGGATCGGGCTTACTAAACGCCTGCTTGCGCTCAATGCCAAAAAACAGCCAGCAGGTGTAGAGCAGATATGTGATACCCGTGATGTAAAACAGATGCTGCGGTGAGCTCAACCCAATCGTCACCCCGAGCAGTGGGCCAATCGCGCCGCCCAAATTGAGTAAGAAATAGCGAATGTTCATCGCCAGTTCGCGATCTTTTACATCGGCTAAGTTATCGCCAAGCACCGCTTTGGCGGGCGCTTCAATCATCGGCCGCATTAAGCCTGCCAGTAAAATGAGGACATAGAAGTGCCACAACTCGCTCGCCAGTGCGATGCCAGAATACGCCGCTGCGGCAACCAAGCTGCCGCACACCATCACCCATTTTCGGCCAAATTTGTCTGACAAGTACCCCGAATAAAGGCCGGTCAAGGCGCCAACAATCGCCGAGCCTGCCAGCATGCCGCCAATTTGCGCCGCGCTCGCGCCGTAGTCTTGATACAAGAACACAATCAGAAATGGCCACGCCATAAAGTAACTGGTTCGCGCCAACAAAGTGCCGCTGAGCACCGTCCAAACCGAAAAATTAAACCGCCTGACACGCTCTCTTTGAAACAAACTCTCTTCTTGCATTGTGGCTCCTTGCTCTGACTGACGTGAACAACCTGATGGCAGGCGTAAATAGGTGATTGGATGAATAATTCGCCCAGTATAGGGGCACAACGCAGGATATGTAACCCGTTGTTAACAAAAGTTGTTAACAAAAATAATAGCCACAAATTTTATTGGAGATTACCCATTCATTGTCCCTCTCAGATGGGCAAAATTCGCGCTCATTTCCCTTCCCCATGCAGTGATTTGTGCCCTTTCTGTTACAATGCTCGCCCGATCTGCGCTTTGCTAAAAGAGATAGCACCCTATGGTTAATCCGAAACTCATCGCTTTACTGCCTGATCTCGCCAGCTTTATTTTGGTCGTCAACGAAGGGAGCTTCACCGCGGCGGCCAAAAAACTCGGCGTCACGCCTTCGGCGCTGAGCAAACTCATTACCCGTCTTGAACAGGCCTTAAAGGTGAAGCTCTTTGAACGCACCACGCGCAAGTTGATCATCACGCAAGCTGGGCAAAAGGTTTATGACCAAAGCGTTGCGATGGTGAATGCGGCGCAGCAGGCGATTGAAGTCTCGGAAGCTGAGCACTGCGAACCTTCTGGCGCGTTAACCGTTGCCGCACCCGAAGCGTTTCTTAATTCGGTATTACAGCCGTTTGTGGTGCCGTTTTTGACTCGCTATCCGCACATCCAACTTAAGCTGCGCGCCGCAGACGGAGAGATTGATCTGTTCCGCGATGGTATCGATCTGGCGTTTAAACTCACGGACAAACCCGATGAAAACTTGGTGCTCAAAGAGATGAGCAAAACCCGTTTAGTGCTGTGCGCCTCGCCAGATTACCTCAAGCGCAGAGGAACCCCGCATCACCCGACTGAACTAGTGCAACACGATTGCCTGTATCTGGCGGAAAACGACAAAGACAATCTCTGGTCGTTCTCCAAAGAGGAAGAGTTTTACTCCGTCGCGGTGTCCGGCTGCTATGCCGTCAACCACTCGCAGATGCGCCTTAACGGCGTCAAGCAAGGGCTTGGCATTGGCATCTTCCATGATTTTGTCATCCGCGAAGCACGAGAGCGTGGCGAAGTGGTGGAAGTGCTGTCTGATTGGATGATCAAAAGTAACTACCATGGCGCGATCGCCATGCAATACCCACAAAGCAAGTACATGCCCGCAAGACTGAGGGTGTTTATTGATTTTGTGAATGAAAACTTGGTGTTTTAACGCGCTTAAGAAAAGGCAACGTGATGTAAACGAGGAGAGGTGAGCAGCAAGGGTTTAAGCAACAAAAGGAGGCAACGGCGGCCCTCTCGGAACTTGTCTTTCAAATCGTACACTTAGAGCCAAAAAAGTGTAGCTGTCTGAAATAACGAAGCTCAGTCGGGAAAGTAATGGTGTAGTTGGAAGTGAATCTTGATGAAAAGAAGAAAAATGGCTGAACGGACAGGGCTTGCCGCTGTGAGTTGGCCTTTGATCGCCCTCTTCGATCTGTACTAGTTCAAACCCGTTCAGTGTACAAAGTGTCGCCCACACGCCAGCGCTGCTACCATGTGCATTGATAACAGGCATCAGTGATACCAGCGTCCAGCTCAAGGCGGTTGCCAGCAACATAGCGCGATTGAATCGGGAGAAACGCATTGCCATTACGGATTGAAGGTTTGCAAAAAGCTTATAGTAAAGCGGCATGGCTTGCAAAAATGGCAACAAATAACTGATTTGTTCATCACATCAATCCAGTAACCGCATGAAAAACGGCAAAAGAAAACCCGCTTAAAAGCGGGTTGATCGTTAATGTGATAAGAGAGAGGCTTAGCCGAACAGCTTGCTCCAGATGCTCGGGTTACGCTTGTCGTGATACTCTTCGCGCAGCTGGTCAATCTCACGCAGTGCTTGTTTTGCTTGTTGCAGATCGCCCTGCTTTAGCTCTTGATCGATTTTACTCAGCACTACCGACAGCTTGTTAAAACCTTCTTGGTAAACGCCATCTTTCTCGGCAGGGTAGATGCCTCGCTTAGAGCTTTCAACCAGTGCTTGCAGTTGCGTCACCGCCGCCTGCATGCTGTTAATATCTTGCGCTTCTGCTGCATGACGAAACTCCAGTTTCATCTGTTGCATGTTTTGTTTTAAGTCCACTCCAGCCGCATTCGCTGCGCCGTGGAAGGAAGACAAAATCAGTGCTGAGCCGAGCAAAATTGAACCAAACTTCATTACTTCTCCGTTGTTCTTATCATTTTTTCGCCGCTAGTGTACTGCATAGCCCGCGAAAAATAAGCAAAGAAAATGTAAAAAGTCACAGACTCAAATGGGCAAATTCGGCAATCTCTCCTCGACCACGCAGCGCAAGAAAGGCGAGAAACTGCTTGGCAGAATGCGTGATCACCTGAGTGGATTCAATGCCAACCGTATCCAGCAGCTCACTAGCCAGATCGAGTTTTCCGACATCTTGACAAAAATGGGCATCGCTTCCGGTCGTGAAATAGACGCCAATAGCTTTACCGACTCGGGCGATTTCGTAACAGCGCTCGACACTGCCCACTCGGCTGTGGCCACGTAAAGTGGAGTTGTTGATCTCAATCGCCACGTCATACTCTTTGGCACATTGCAGCACGGCGGTGAAATCGAAATCAAAGTGCGGATTACCCAGATGGCCAAGTGCATCAACGCGGCCACTTTTGATTACATTGATCAAAGCTTGGGTATGGGCTTCTTTGCTTGAAAGCGCAAACACGGGCTCGTGAAAACTGGCGATCACCCAATCCAGATTGGGGTCCACACTGAGCGGAATATCAATTTCGCCTTCGGTGTTTAAGATGTTCGCTTCGACACCTCGAAGAATCGCAACGTCGTGGATAAAACGCGGCAATACACGCTGGTTGGAGAAAAACCAATAGTGTGGCGCTCCCGGCATCGATTCAGCATGGTCGGTGCTGCAAAACATGGCCAAGCCATTTTCTTTGGCACGTTGTGCGTTTTCAATCAGTGTGCTGTAAGCATGACCACTGGCGTAAGTGTGGGTGTGCGTATCAATCTTCAGTTCCATCATCACTCTCTGCATCGCGCTATCAGTACGGTTAGTTTACCCCGTTAGGCAAACGAGAGCCCGTAAAAACTAGCGTTCACTGAGTACTTTAATCAGCGGCAACGCCCTTTCCCAACCGTGATTGAACATGGAGACAAAGTCACTGTGGGTGGTGATGGTCACCATTAGCAGTAGTTTGCCCTCTTTGGGGCGCAGTTGATAACGCTCTTTGGAGCCAATCCATTTGCAGGCGACATCACTATCGATATCTTGCACATGATCTGGATTGAAAATCGCCACATGATGAAGCTCGATATTGCGGCTGGGCTCAATGGCATCGATGACGGCGCGGGTCCCGCCCATTTCGGGGTCAAAAAATTTTATATCTTCACCTTCGCGCCAATCACCAGAGAACTGCGATTGCGGTGAGAAAGCGGTTGCCCACTGTTTATACAGTTCCAGATCCGTCAACACCTGCCACACCTTTTCCGGTGTTGCGTCTATCTCAATATGATAATTCAAGGTCAACATGGCTTTTCCTCCCTGAAGCATGCCAGTAACACGCTAGCGCATACAGACTAAAAATCAACCAGTTATTTTTTGGCAAGGCGGCTAATTTCGACAATACTTAAACAGACGTAGAAGTAGAAAAAGCGCTCGCAAATTAAAAACATACTAAGGCGCTAACACAACAGCAGCCCCCTGTTTGAGCAGCAAGTTGTGTATTTCCCCCTAACGTTAGAAAGCACGGAGCACTGAATGAAAAAACAACACTATCCGCTGAGCATCCATATTACGAGTCTGTTTCTCGTTTTAACCACTATCATCGGTATTGTGTTGATTGCCATCAGTTATAACCATTCACAAGCGTTACTCAGTAAAAGCGCTGAAGGACTAAGCCTTGAACACGCACACAAATTGGAATCGTCCTACCAAACGTCGGTGAGCCCAGTGCTGACCACGCTCAATTTCATGGCAGAAAGTGCGTTTTTGGATGAGCAGAATGATGCCGCTAGATTTGCGCCTTGGCTCAAATCACTGGCGTTGATCTTTAACCAAAACCCCAATTTGGTCGCGCTTTATCATGCCTCGGAAAGTGGCATATTCACCCAGTATCGAATGCTCACTTCCGAGATGATGAGAACCCGCTTTGACGCGCCAGAGGGGGCTTATTTCTTAATTAACACCACGCACGTCGATGGTCGCAACGAGTTTGTCTATCTCGACCAAGATTTTCAACAAATCGACTATCGGCTACAAAACGACAATCAATTTGACCCGAGAGTTCGACCTTGGTTTGTCAATGCAGAGCCCGATGGGCAGATTCGGCTGACTCAGCCATATTTTTTTTACTTTTTGCAGACCACCGGCGTGACATTGTCACGTAGTTCAGCCGACGGACAACACGTTATCGGCGCCGATTTTACCCTCTCTAATCTTTCTAGTCAGATGGAGGCGCTCGCCTTTGCGCCACGCACAAAATTAGCCTTGCTCGATGCGGAAGGTCGCCTGTTGGCGCAGCATCAGTTAGAAACTGAGGATAAGACAGGACAGGATTTACAACAAAGTAAGACGTTTTCTACCTTATTTGCGCCTCTGCTTGACAATATTGGTCAGGGAAATACGCGCTTCCAAACTCAGCAATATCAGGGCGATGAGTGGTCACTCACCATGACGCCTGTCTACCTGACTGACAGAGTGCAGTTGACGCTTGCAGAGGCGACGCCAACCAACGAACTGCTCAGCGATTTAATATCCATGCGTGATAAGCAGGTGGTGACGGCAATCTTTATGTTACTGATTTGCTTCGCCATTGTCTGGGTGGTGGCGAATCGTCTCGCTAGACCACTGCAAAATTTAATCTTACTTACTGACAACATCGCCCGTTTTGATTTCAAACGCACGCGCTACCCACAGAGCATGATTAAAGAGGTGATGAACCTAACCAACTCCATCGAGTTGATGGAACATACTCTGCATGATTTACTGCGTTTATTGCGAGATACCGCCAGCAATCAAGATTTTGATCTGCTAGCGAAAACCATCGCCCATCAAGCCTATTTGGTGACCAAAGCAGAAACCATCATGCTTTACATCCAATCCGACGAAGAGAAGAAACTGAGCACAGCGGCGAATCACGCCATTATTCCGCTCAAAATCGACATCAATGAGTTCATCAACGAAACGCCCTGGATGATGGCGCAGTTGAAAGAGGGGGAAACCATTCACCTTGACCGTACCTCGAACGCGTTAAAACGCCATCACGATACCATTTTCAATACGGATATCTTCTTCTTCCCGTTACTCAACCGTGAAAAGTCACTGGTCGGGATTGTCACTATCGGTTACGAGCGCACTCCCACCGATGCGCAAATGGATAAACATGCTTTTTTACGCGAGCTGCTCAGTTTCGCGCAAATTGCTAAAGACAATATCGACCAGATGCAACAGCAAAAAGAGATGCTCAACGCCTTTATCGAGCTGATTGCCTCTGCGATTGATACCAAATCCCCTTATACTGGCGGGCATTGTCAGCGCGTGCCACAACTGGTCACTTGGCTGACGGAAGAAATTCATCGAGACAAAAAATACTTCCCCAACTTTTCCGTCAATAACAAGCAGTGGGAAGAGATCAAACTGGCAGCTTGGCTGCATGACTGCGGCAAAGTGACCACCCCTGAATATGTGGTTGACAAAGCGACTAAGCTTGAGACGATTTACGATCGCATCCACGAAATCCGCATGCGCTTTGAAGTGCTGAAATTGCAAGAAGAAGTCAGCTACTGGCAAGCGCTCTACAATGGCGTAGAAGCGGCACAAGCCAAACAGACGCTAGACGAGAAACATCGCCAGTTGGATGAGGAGTTTGCTTTTGTCGCCCGGTGTAACGTGGGTAGCGAGGATATGGCGCAGCAAGATGTCGAGCGTCTGCGCAGGATCGCTCAACGCGAGTGGAAACGCACGCTAGATGATCAACTCGGCGTATCGTGGATAGAGCAAAAACGCCACACCAGCAAACCATCGCTACCCGTCATGGAGCCGTTGCTGGCCGACAAACCCGTGCATATGATTCCGTGGGAACAAGGTGGTCATCCGAGCCAAAACTGGCAACAGCCTTATGTGCTCAAACCCGGCAACTGTAAATACAATCGTGGTGAGTTACACAACCTCACCATACGTTATGGCACCTTGAATGATGAAGAGCGCTTTATCATCAACGATCACATCATTCAGACACAAGTCATGCTCAATCGCCTGCCGTATCCAGAGCATTTGAAAAATATTCCGGAAATTGCGGGCGGCCACCACGAGCGCATGGATGGCAAAGGCTATCCGCTTGGTTTAAGCGAAGAACAGTTATCGATTCCCGCAAGAGTGATGGCGGTTGCGGATGTGTTTGAGGCGTTAACCTCAAACGATCGCCCGTATAAAAAAGGCAAATCCTTAGCTGAGTCACTGGAAATTATGACTAATATGGCAACCTCCGGGCATATTGACCCAAAAATCTATCTGCTTTTTTTACTGCGCGAAGTGGATCAGAAATACGCGAAAACGTTTGTTAATCCAAAACAGTTCTCAGAGGTGGATCGAAATACTCATATTGAGCGAGTGAAGAATTATCTAAGAAATCAATTCTAACTCTAAGGATTTGATTTTTAATAAATACTAACTTGCTATCTGCTTGGATAAAATATAAATTGCTCCTGCCCTTATCTGAAGAAATTTAATTGCAACTTTTAACCTAAACGAGGGCAAATGATGATAGTAACAACTACTCCGCAAATTGAAGGCAAGCGAATTATCGCCTACAAAGGCGTTATTGCAGGCGAAGCCATTCTTGGCGCAAACTTATTTAAAGATCTTTTTGCGGGAATAAGAGATATGGTTGGTGGACGCTCTGGTACTTACGAAAAAGAATTAGAGCGAGCAAGAACCATAGCGTTTGAAGAGTTAGAGCAAAAAGCGCGCGCTTTAGGCGCTAATGCGATTGTTGGCGTGGATATCGATTATGAAGTCTTAGGCCAGAGTAACGGCATGTTGATGGTTTCTGCTAGCGGTACCGCAGTCGTGATCGAGCAGTAATCCTTTCCAGCAAAGCCTCAGTTAAATCGGATTAACGACGCAATGTATGATCCTACTTCAAGGAATATGATTTTTTTGTGAATGCGCGTATTAACTGTTTACACGCCAACAAGAAAGTCATTACATTAGCGGTATATAAACGAATTGACGCTTTCGCTTGCGCGTCTGGAATAGGTCGAGTTCTTCGGAACTCGACCTTTTTATTTCGCCCTATCAGGCGTGAGACTTATGCCTATAGATGAGTAGTACCTGTGGACAAATAATACCTATAGACGAATAGTGCTTATGGACGGGTTGGATTGATCGTCAGCGGCTCCAAGGTCACTACCGCGTTTACGCCCGCTCCCGGATGATCAACATACGACGTGTCTTGCATCAAGGTGTAGTAGACATCGACAAAGTCATCATCATTGGCTAGCGCACCATCTGGAATGGCATCAATGATCTTGTTAGTCAGCTGCGGGATAATCGCGTAGGCTTGCACTTCTGGATCGGGAATGGCTTTGAGCACCTCTTCCGCCACCTGTACCAACAGTTTGGCAAGCTGCTTGTAATCCGTACCATCGTCTTGCTCCATCAACACCATATCAGCGGCGCCCCAGCGGTAGCGAGACCAGTGAATCACAATTTGATTTGGGTAGTAATCTTTGTTGTCGTAATCGAGATAAGGCATTTCGACCAGATCAAGCGCAGGCTCATCACGACTTGGGTTTACCCCTGTCACAATGGCGTAGATTTCTGCTTTTCCTGAGATCCATGGCTCTTGGTCATCGGCTAGACGAATTTTCTTCAGCTGCGTGGTATGGATTGGCTGTGCCTCTCCTGCTGCGAACGCCTTCACAGACGTTGCAGCGCGATCACGTTCATTCTGATAAGGCAAAACGACCGTTGATTGACCAAGGCGCTGCATTTCGGCTCTCATCGCTTGTAAGCCTGCTTTCAACTCGACCGAGCTATTGTTATCAATCACGATAACAGGCACTTCCGGCATTTCACTCACACTTAACTGATGTATTTGTCCATTGATATCAAAGGCTTCAATGTACTGCCACTGCTCATCATCACCCGTTGGCTCAAAGGCGAACAGTGGGCTTTGCTCGCCATTTTGCCAAGCGGCTAACATCGCTTCATTGGCTAAGCGCACTTCTAAGAGTTCGTCGGTGTATTCAGAGATGCCTTTCCATGTACGAATCTGGCTATCTGCTTGGATAAATTGGCGACTAAATTGCGCTTTCGGTTGCTGCTCAGCCAGAGTGGAAAGTGAAACGTTAAGTTGCTCAGAAGTGATATTGGCGCGCAGTGTACCTTCTAACTCCGTAAAATGTTCACTCAGTTGTTTGGCCAAATCACGTTTTGTATTGGTAATTTCCCCCGCTTTGTCGTTAGAAATGGTGGTCACTTTCGTCTCTTCAGACTGGCAACCCACAAGCGCTAATGCACAAAGAGCAGAGAGGGAGATGATTTTTTTCATGTAATACCCCTTAATATTTTTATTATGAGTAGAGTTAAAGATCTATTCATAACCAAAATACCACTCCATCCTATTCATTCAACGCCGTTTTATAAATTTGTTCAAACTCTGCCCAGAAGATCATGTTTTAATTAAGTATTATTTAAAGTAGTAGATCCTGAAACAAGCCAAGATCATTGGAAAAATTGTTTCTGTTCTAAGCAAAATCAAATAAAACGGTATGCTTTTAAATAGAAAACACAGGGATTGAAAAATAAAAAATCCCGTGACTATCGCTTAGTCACAGGATTATCGATATGGACGAAAATTGGCGTAAGGTGCTGTTATTTGTCGACTAGCATGCTGGCAGAGAGAATATTGCTGTCACTTTGCCCCTCTTCCACTTCAAAACCGACCGCTGTAAAAAAAGCTTTCGCGGCACGGTTATTGCGTGGATATTCGACCTGCAATTTTTTCACCGCCGGTAGACTCGCCATTTCGGCGAGCAACAGGTTAATGGCACCGTGACCAATACCCTGTCGCTGATGGGCGTAATCCACCATAATACGACGCAGCGTCACCAAAGAGTCCGAGCCCGTTTCCCACATGATAAAGCCGACAACTTTGCCTTCTAAGCAGATTGCTCGCGCTTGAGTACTCTCGTGGTAAAAAGATTCAATCAGTGACCAAGTATTGCTGACCACCAGCTCTTCCTGATACTTGGCTAACTCTAATTGGCATACAGCTTGGTAGTTGTTTTTATCGATGTGGCTTAAGGTGATGTCCATATCCTTTTCTCTCGAAAAATTCCGCAAAATATGTGCTTTTAGTGCCATTAAGAGTGAAAAAAAGCAAGTGTTTCCTAACGATGTTTTTACACCGATTCAAAAAGCACAGCACGAAATGGATGTAGGCAAAGCATCGGGTGGCGCCGCTTAAGCATTCGCATTTAGTAACGGCAAAACAAAAGGAGCGCCTTTGCGCTCCTTGGGATAATCTCATTCTTGCCTTATTGCGTTCTTAGGCGCTGCCAGTATTTCTCATAAATCGCGAGCGTTTCTGGACCGACATCATTAATAAACTCTCCCTTCTTCATATCTTTATCTGATGGGAAGATGGTTGGGTTGTTTTTCAACTCAGCGGGTAGCAACTCACGGCCAGATTTGGTTGCTGAAGCGTAGCCTAGGCTGTTGACAATCTCAGCTTGGTTTTCTGGTTGGTACATGAAGTTAACAAACTTGTGCGCCAATTCTTTGTGTTTACTACCAGATGGAATGGTGAAGTTATCCATCCACAGAACCGCGCCTTCTTCAGGCATCACGAACTTCAGTTCTGGCATTTCCACTTGGCCTTGGTAGGCGTTCCCGTTCCACTGCATGCCGACAGACGCTTCACCAGACACATACGGCACTTGCGGCGCATCTGAGTTATACAGTAAGACGTTATTCTTCAACGCAACCAAAGATTCGTATGCTTTCTTGATTTCCGCTTCGTTTTTAGTGTTGATACTAAAGCCGTTAAGTTTTAACGCCATACCGAAAACATCACGGATATCGTCAATCAGCATCACTTGTTGCGCGTACTTTTTATCCCACAGATCGGCCCAGCGAGTCAGAGGGGCGTCGACCATGGTTTCATTGTAACTAATACCAGTAATGCCCCAAATATAAGGCAGCGAGTAGTCGTTTTTCGGATCGTGCGCTTGACCAAGCAGACCATCCATCGTGTCTTTCATGTTAGGGATTTTGCTGTGATCCAGTTTGGTCAACAGCCCTTCCCGACCCATTTTTTCGATGAAGTACGCGGAGGCAAACACCACATCGTAACCGCCACCTTTCAGCAGCTTGAGTTTGGTGTACATCGATTCATTATTTTCAAATGTTGAATAGTTAATCGTGACGCCTTCTTGTTTCTCAAACGCCTTTAGAGAAGCTTCAGGTAGGTAACTCCCCCAAGCATAAACGTTCAGCACTTCGCTCTCTGCCTGAGAGACCGCGCTAAAAGAGAGCGCACTCAAAACCAGTCCTTTGATTAATAATTTCATAGTTTGCTATCCAGACTTAACCAGCACCGCGCTGGGGGTCACGCGCATAATTAGGCAATTGTTAAGGATTTGAAAGAAAATTTAATTAATCGTTATGAATAATATTCGTTGTTATTCCTAACATGGTTTATGCTCAAGGGCTGAGCGCGAACTGACTGGAAAACCACGGATTTTTCGTGCTAAAAAACACGCGACAGGTTCACCAATTGTTATCAAGAGCATCACTGCGCATGCCATTTATTTAACTCAAGGAGTCGAGTAAAACGTGACAACACCAAGATATGTAGAAATTAATGATGGCATCCAATCAGTTTGGATGATTGAACGGATCTGGCAACTGGCCGAGACGTTGCCAACCGAAGAGATCCCAATTGCGGATATTTGTGGCCCGGACGAAGTCACTTGGTTTGGTGATTCCGGGCCCGGACCGACTTGTCGCGCGATTGCAGAGCATTGCCGACGGATTAATAACGCGGATCTCAGTTACCCGGTGATTCTCACCGAAGATTACCGCGTTTTTGACGGCATGCACCGCATCGCCAAATGCATCATGCAAGAAAAAACCACCATCGCCGTCAAACGTTTTCGGCAAAATCCACCACCGGATCAAGTGCGTGACTTGAATCAACCCAGCGAATAAAAAAAACAGCGCCCACGTTTTCTCGGGCGCTGTTTCATTTCCGATTTTTTTAAGCGTTTAGTCCCGTAGCGTTGGCCACTTGCGCCACAACCACATTCACCGCTTTGGCAATCTCACTTAACGTCTCGAGCTCCTCTTGGCTAAACGGGTGGTGCAAAATCTTTTCTGCGCCTTGTTTGCCAATCACCGTCGGTAAGCTGAGCACCACATCTTTTAGCCCATATTGCCCGGACAATAGCGTGCCTACCGGTAAAACCGATTTTTCATTGATCATGATCGCCTGAATGATGCGAAACACGCTGGCCGAGATGCCATGGGTGGTATTGTGCTTGCGTTTGAAAATCTCATACCCCGCCTGCTTGACCGATTCCAACAGTTCATCGGCGTCAATGCGTTTGATATGGTTAGTGTCACAGTAGTAATCCGCAGGCTGCCCGGCGATCGAAATCAGGCTCTTCGGGGTAAAACACTGGCTACCGTGTTCGCCAAGCACATAGCCAAAGACATTTTTCGGATCCAGTTGCACGCGATTTGCCACAATGGTCATCAAACGAGCCGTATCGATCACACAGCCACTGCTGATGATTTTCGATGCTTTGAACGAGCTGTTTTTGGCGATGAAGTGGGTGACGATATCGCAAGGATTCGACACCACAATCAAAGTGGCATTCGGTGCAACACGCTCAACCTGATGAGCGATTTCAACACCAATCTTGGCATTGATTTCAGCGATATCCAGACGCGTTTGCCCTTGTTTGATCTGCGCACCCGCGGTAATCACCACAATGTCGGCACCGAGCAAATCAAGATAATTTTGCGTCGGTAAGATGTGGGTATTTTTTGAGAAGGTGAGCGCCGCGGTATGGCGAAAGTCATACACTTCCCCTTCGGCTCTGGCTAAGTTTTGGTCCAATAACACCAATTCGCTGACACTGCCTAAGGTGAGCAGATAATTGCACACTCCCACGCCAACGGCTCCCGCGCCAATTACACCAATCTTCATTTTCGCTTCCCTGATAAAACACTAACTAAAGTTTAATTTTAACTGCGATTATTGATGTCTATCTAATTTAATTTGGTGTTGAGTAATGAATTTGGTGTAAATGGCGATGATGAACACAAAAGTTAGTACATGGCACTGCGACTTGGTCAACCGTTAATCACCTGCCGCAGATTGTGTACGCCGCAGTAAGGAGAGCAGTTTGCCGTCGGTGCGATACAAAATCAGTGAAAACAAAATCAGGCTACAGCCGACTAACTTACTCAACGTCAATACCTCGCCATACCAGCCAATACTGAGAAATACCGTCCAAACCGGCTCTAAAATCATGATTAACGCCGCGTTACCCGGGTTGATCTGCTTTTGCGCCATGGTTTGCATCACGTAGCGCAGCGCGGTCGCCAGTATGGTACTGGCGGTAAACCAGCCCCAAATACTCGGCTCGACGTCAAGCGGCACACTTTCAAACAGCGCACTGGCGGTTAAACCAATCAATCCGGTCACAAACAGTTGAATACAGGTGAGAAGCAAAATGGGTAAAGTCTGCGAATACTTGCTATTGATATTGAAGTGCAGTGCCAGTACCACGGCATTAAACAAAAACCAAAGCTGGCTGGACGAGCTTTGCCAGCCATCTTTGAGCGATAAAAACGCCAGCCCCGACATGGCAATCGGCAGTGAGAGCCAAAAAATGCGTTTGGGCTGTTGCCGAAATAAGATCCAAGCAACAAACGGAACCATCAACATCGACAGGCTAAGAATAAACGCCCCTTCACCGAGGGTATCGCTAATCGAAATGGCGTGAATCCAACTGATCAGTGCCGTTGCAAGTAGGCAACCGACCAAGGCTGCCGAACGGATATCTTGCCAACTCGCGCGGCGCAACGAGCGAAAGCAAAACGGCAATAAACACAGCGAGGCGATAAGAAAGCGCAAACCGACGAAGCCGAACGGCGGTAACCCTTGGATAGTCTCTTTGGAAAAGATCCAGCCAAAAGCGGACAGTATGGTGGCCATGATCAAGATGGCGGAAGCTTTGCGTTCAGAAGTCAATATGATTACTCGTGCTGGTAGGAAGGCGGTCTTAGCCTCCTTCTCTTGGTTATAAGCTATTGTTGCAGATACGCAAAAATAGATTGAGCAAGCGACATGATGCCAAAACGTACCGATGCTATCGAGACAAAGGTCGGTTAAATTCTCACCCAGTGAGAAAGGAAAACGATTAAACTACCATTCGATGTGAATCGGCGTGCCCATTTTCACTAAACGGATAAACTCATCCATCTCGGTATTGTTCAGCGCAATGCAACCGTTAGTCCAATCGAAACTCTGAATAAATTGAGGTGGGCGCTGCTCGCCATCACGCAGACCATGAATTTTGATATCACCACCGGGCGAAACACCCCGTTCGCGCGCTTGCGCTAAATCGGTTTCATTGGGGTAGCTGATGTGCACTGAGCGATAAAACGCGGATTCTTCAGAGACGTAATCCAGCGTGTAATCGCCCTCTGGGGTGCGGTGATCGCCCTCTTGCCGTTTATGTCCCAGTGGATTTTTGCCTAGCGCGATGCGGTATTCGCGAATGACTGTCTCTCCTTGCATCAGGTAGAGGCGGCGTTTGGATTTATCGACTTTAACCAGATCCACCTGCGCCAGCGCTGGCAAGGTCAAAAAGAGAGAAAACATCCACACTGCTTTGCTTTTCAACACGCACCTTCCATCGCTATCCATGCCATTTGCATACTAATGAAGCAAACACTATTGGGCAAACTTATTCGACGCAATTTATCCTACCCAACCCCACCGCATTCAAGTAGTTTATAAACAGAAAGCTTTATAAAAACATTAAATTCTGTGAGGTTACTATGGTAAATGTGCTTTTCTATAGTGCGAAAAACTACGACGAAGTCTCCTTCAATAAAGCCAAAGGCGACCATCCGGTTGAGTATCATTTCCACGATTTTCGCTTAACCAGCAAAACCGCTTCGCTGGCCAAAAACCACGAGGTGGTTTGCGCATTCGTCAACGACGATCTCTCTGCACCGGTCCTGAAGTTACTGGCGGAAGGCGGAACCAAACTGATCGCTATGCGCTGCGCGGGCTTTGACAAAGTGGACTTGGCGGCGGCCAAAGAGCTCGGCCTGCAAGTGGTGCGCGTGCCGGCCTATTCCCCGGAGGCCGTCGCCGAACACGCGGTCGGCATGATGATGTGCTTAAACCGCCGCCTGCACAAAGCGTATCTGCGCACCCGTGATGCGAACTTCTCGCTTGATGGCTTAGTAGGGTTCAACTTCTACGGCAAAACTGTCGGAGTGATCGGCTCGGGCAAAATCGGCGTGGCGGCGATGCGTATTTTCCAAGGATTGGGGATGACTATCCTCTGCTACGATCCGTATCCGAACCCTCTCGCGCTGGAACTTGGCGCACAATACGTGTCGTTGGATGAGTTGTATGCGAAGTCAGACATCATTAGCCTGCACTGCCCAATGAGCAAAGAGAACTACCATCTGCTCAACAAAACCTCGTTTGCTAAAATGAAACGCGGTGTGATGATCATCAACACCAGCCGCGGCGAACTGCTCGATTCGTTTGCCGCCATTGAAGCGCTAAAACAGGGGCAAATTGGCGCGCTCGGTTTGGATGTGTATGACAACGAGAAAGATCTCTTTTTCCAAGACAAATCCAACGATGTGATTATCGACGATGTCTTCCGCCGTCTCTCCGCTTGCCACAACGTGCTGTTTACTGGCCATCAAGCCTTTTTGACGCACGAGGCACTCAATAACATCGCCTCGGTGACGCTAAACAACATCGACGCCTATTTCTCTGGCACAACCAGCGGCAACGAGTTAATCAGCGAATGATAAAATGTCGGGCAGTTTAGTAAAGTGCTACGCTTAGCTATGCTATACTTCCCGACCATTTCTACCAGAGCCCAGTGTTCATGAGCATAAAAAACGACATCCAGAAGCTGCACAACCGTTTAGACACTTGTCAGCGTAAACTTGAAACCGCACGTACTCGCGGTGATCAGGAAATGATCACCAAATTCACCAATGAAGTGGATGAACTGTCTAAGTCACTTTCCCAACTCAAGCACAAGCAAAATTACGAGCTAAATAAAGAGCGTAAGAGTTTGCTCGACATGCCTTTCTCGCGTGAAATCACCAAAGAAGAGCAAGCAGACATTGGTAAACTGAAAAAACGCGTCAAAGGCTTGGTCATCGTCCATCCAATGACCAAAATCGGTAAAGAACTGCGTCTGGATGTGATGACAGGCTTTGCGCCAAAAGCGTTTTAAGCGCTAAGAGAAAAGAAAAGCCTGAGCGACGATCACTCAGGCTTTTTTGCTGTTCATGCCCCCGCGAACGAAGGCATGCTGTTATCGCTCTCTTACAAGGCGATAAAAATGCCCGCCAAACACGCACTCATTAAGTTCGCCAACGTGCCCGCCGCAACGGCTTTCAAGCCCATGTTGGCCACATCGCCACGACGCTCTGGTGCCATCACGCCAATTGATCCCAACTGAATGGCGATAGAACCGATATTGGCAAAACCACACAGAGCAAAGGTGATGATCACTTGGCTGTGTTCAGACAAGAGTGCTTTGTGCTCAACAAAATCGATAAAGGCAACAAACTCATTCATTACGATTTTCTGCCCGATGTAAGAGCCCGCCGCCAACACTTCATGCGCAGGCACACCAATCAGCCACGCTAAAGGTGAGAAGAGGTAACCGAACATCGCTTGCAATGTGATGCCGCTAAAGCCCAGCAGTTCACCCAGATTTTCCAGCCCAGTGTTCACCATCGCGATCACGCTGACAAACGCAATCAGCATGGTTCCGACCGCCACTGCGACTTTCATCCCGCCCATCGCGCCGCTGGCTAACGCGTCAATCACATTGCTTTGATCCGATTTGTCCAGCGCAATGTCGTTGTAATCGCAAGGCGTTGCGCGCTCAGGAATGATGATTTTCGCCATCAATAGGCTACCGGGCGCCGCCATGAAACTGGCCGCAATCAGATATTTAAGCTCAACACCCAAGCCCGCGTAACCGCCAAGCACACTGCCCGCCACCGACGCCATGCCGCCTACCATCACTGCAAACAGCTCCGAGCGGGTCATTTTCGGCAAGAAAGGACGGATCAATAAAGGCGACTCACCCTGCGAGAGGAATATGTTACCGGTTGCAACCAAAGACTCGGCTTTGCTGGTACCAAGAAATTTTTGAATGCCACCACCAAGAAACTGAATCACCTTTTGCATAATGCCAAGGTAGTAAAGTGCCGAAATTAGAGCGCTAAAAAAGATGATGATAGGTAATACACGCACAGCAAAAATAAAGCCTGAAGACGCCAAATCGCCAAATAAGAACGCAATACCTTCATCGGCAAAGCCCAACAAACCTGATACTGCACCACTGAGTGACGCCAGCGCAACTTGTCCCCAAGGAAAATACAGCACCAGCGCAGCAAAACCGACTTGCAGCAGTAAAGCGCGAGACACCGTACGCCAGTTAATCGAACGGCGGCTTTCAGACAACAAAACCGCGCAGCCAAGAAGGGCGATCACACCCAGAAGACCAAATAGAATGCTCATGTGTGATGACCTGCTTAACGTTTGAAAAAGAGTGAAATGCTGACGAAATCAGCAAAAGAGGGAGCAGCATGAAATGGTGAAGTGTGACACCAAGAAGAGTGAATCACTGAGAACGTATAGTTCGACATTTTTATTACCTTATACAAGCTTTGGTAGGAAGCTGGTCCGATCCGTGGGGTCATTCACTCAGGCGGGAGCCTAATTCCTTGTGACGGCTTGTATGGGTAAGAGCAGCGAGCAGTGCTACCCTGAATCCCGTTTAAACGGGTCGCTAGTATAGGGATATGAATGAGATATTCATCACATTTATTTACGCAAACGTTCAAGCGTTTATAAAACAGACAAAACGCTGTTCCACCGCCTTCATAACAATATAAAAACCAAGGTTAATGCTGAATTTTGCCGCTCTTTGCGCAACAAATGTCCAAACAAACCAAAATCATCAATTTCTCTTCAATAAACACTCGCCTAACGAAATTTTTGGATATACAATTCGCTCCGGTTTGAAATGAACCACATCAATATTGAAGCAGTGCTTCAACATCCTATGCCGAGATGGTGAAATTGGTAGACACACTAGCATGAGGTGCTAGCGCCTATGGTGTGAGGGTTCGAGTCCCTCTCTCGGCACCATTCCCTTATTAGATAATTTCAATGTGATGCAAGGTATTAAGCAGGCCAGACAGGCTGCAGATGCAAATCAACTTCTCAGGGAACTTGCTGTTCACGCTTTGTTGCATCTTGAATTTCGTCGCCTTGCTACTGCCGATAAATCCCTGTCTATTAAAGACAGTAACGATTTGCTGCAAAAATGGCTCAAGCCTAAACTGAAAAGCAATCGCTACAAACTGATCAAAAAGCCGCTTAAAACCCTGACCCAGCAAGCCAAAGGCGATCAAGGCAACTTGGAAAAACTGCTGGAAAAATGTGTCGGTGCCGAAACACCACCAACGCAACCGCATCTAGACAGTTACCTCCTGCTGATTAATGAGATCGAGAAAAAACTCGGTACCACAGTGCTGCTATCGCGCGCTGAAGATGTTGACCTTTCTCATGACGAAAATGGTTGCCTGCTGTGTGTTTTGACGCAAAACCTCAACGACCATTTTGATAGCCACAATACCTTGATCAAACCCATTTCGATGCTGTTTCGCGGCCCGATGAGCCAACGTTCACTGTTCCTTGGCGCAATCTACGCCAACAATACCTACGGCTATTCGGTTCAGTACCAAGATGAGCAATTTGTGCGTATTACGCTTGAACTAGCGTAAACCCGTCACCTCACTGTCTTGCACGGCGCAATCACCTCAGCGCAATCCTCCTCAATATAAAATCATTAATTTTCATACAGATAAACAAGTTTCTTCACAAAACACATCACTTAATCTGCGATACGCCTTCAACAATATAAAACCAATTAAATGTGCTACAAATTGCTTAAAGTTGAATTTTCCGATCTAAATCACGCTGCCTCACCTGATTGCTATCTAGTCTAAAGAGGAAAATCAAATTACCGGATTGCCTACGCTAATGATTGTGAATTTGAAAACCTACTCTTGGCTGTTGTTCCTTCTTTCCGTCGGATTGGCGGTAGCTTTCTTTGTATTTCCAGACTTTGCACTCTACTTTGTCGTGCTTTGGCTGATGTGCAGCGCGGCCTTCATTGCTCTCCTCCACATTGCCGCCAACGAGATGGACAGAGAAATTGGTAACGCTAAACAGCAAATCGCAGCTGAGCAGTCTCAATCCCATAAACAGCACGAGCTTAGCGAGCAAGAACATCATATCTGGCATAAGGTGATCCCCATTTGGCAGCGGCACATTACCAGTTGTAAAGACATCTCGGAAAATGCGATTAATGAGTTGTCAAACCGCTTTTCCAATCTGGTCGCCCTGATGATCCAAACCCAAGGCGAGTCCAGTGCGATTAATGGCTCTCAAAGCCATCACAACATTGAACAAGATAGAGATAAATTGACCACTATCTTTTCGCAGTTAAAGGCGTATGACGACGTCACCGACCAGCTATTCGAACAAATCGAATCGCTGGAAAACTTCACTAACGATCTCGACCAAATGGCGCTTGCCGTCGCCAATATTGCCAACCAAACCAACATGCTTGCCCTCAACGCGGCGATAGAAGCGGCAAGAGCAGGTGAAGCAGGACGGGGCTTTGCGGTCGTAGCACAAGAGGTGCGCGATCTCTCAGCCCAATCAGGTACAACGGGCGATCAAATTGCCAAGAAAATCAATGAAGTAAAAGGTGTGATGAGCTCGATATTGGCTTCAGCCTCGTCAACAAAAGATCAAGAAGATAAAACCCTTGAAGAAAGCGAGCATCACATCCAAGACGTGATTGAGAACTTGGGCGCTTATACGCAATCGCTGCACGACGAAGCCGCACAACTGCTGGTCACTCAACAAGAGATTCAACAACAAATTGAGCAAGTGCTGATCGAGTTACAGTTCCAAGACCGAGTGAGCCAAATCTTAAGCCAAATAAGCAAAAGTATGGATGAGCTCAGTAGCAAGGTGCTCGATCAAGAGACTCCGCTGAGTAAGAAAGATATTGATCAGCTACTAGCCAAAATGAAATCGAGTTACACCACGGTGGAAGAACACAGGCAACACGACCCTAAAGCTCGTCATGTAAGCGCATCAGCAGAAAGTGGCTCGGTGAGTTTTTTCTAGCTCCATTTTAACAGAAAGAAGCAGAACAAGGCGCAAGTGGGAGAGCTTGCAGAGAATTTCAATTGATTGAAGAGACGACACTATGGCTAAAACAATACTGGTTGTTGACGATTCAACCTCCATCCGTCAAGTCGTTGGCATTGCGTTACGTGGTGCTGGTTACGATGTCATCGAAGCAAGCAATGGCAAAGATGCTTTGAGCAAAATGACTGGGGATAAAATTCACCTGATCATCAGCGATGTCAACATGCCAATCATGGATGGCATTGCGTTTCTCAAAGAGATCAAACAGCACCCTCGCTACAAGTTCACGCCCGTTATCATGCTGACCACCGAGGCTGGCCAAGACAAGATGTCTGAAGGCCGAACGGCTGGCGCCAAAGCGTGGATTGTGAAACCTTTTCAGCCACCCAAAATGCTGGATGCTGTCGCCAAGCTCGTTCTGCCTTAGCGCTCAGTAGCGCTGTTTAACGCTGTTTTCCCTTTGATTTGTGAAACAAGGAAGCACCATGACGATAGCAATAAAAGCCGAGCAAGGTCATGCCCAGGTGAGCATTCAAGACGAGTTAACCATTTACAGTGTCACTGAAATGAAACAAGCCCTATTCGAGGCCTTGTGCCAGTTCGACTCACTAGAAATTGATCTTGAAGCCATCAATGAGATTGACACTGCTGGCGTTCAGCTCCTGCTGATGCTTCGAAACGAATCGCGCCGACTGGAAAAAAAAGTGCATTTGGCTAAACACAGCCCCGCAGTGATTGATGTACTCGAAACACTCAACCTTGTTGCCACCCTCGGCGACCCTATTTTGTTGCCAGCAGGAGAGAAATAGCCATGTCCGATGATGCCAAATTTATTTTTGTTCAAGAATCGGCAGAGTTGCTCGAACAGATGGAAGATGCGCTACTCGCCATGGAGCAATCTCCGCAGGATGAAGAGCCCGTAAACCAAGTGTTTAGAGCAATGCATACCATCAAAGGCGCGGCTGGCATCTTTGGTTTTGACTGTATTGTCGATTTTACTCACCCGGTTGAAACGCAAATGGATTTGGTGAGAAAAGGGCAGAGAAATATCGACAGTGCCTTTGTGGCTCTGCTACTGAAGTGTAAAGACCACACAGAACGTTTAGTGAGTACCGTCGCTGAGGGTATGGACGCTGAAGTACCCAAAGAACTAGAACAAGCAGGAAAAGAACTGATAGAAAAGCTGCTGCAAGGAACCGTGCCGCCTACCCCGCTCGCAACGCAAAAAACGGCCCAGATTGATGCGCAAAGCGCACAAGAAAGCGGCCGTGATTTTTGGATTATTTCACTGGATTTCAAACCTGACGCCCTTCGTAATGGGCTAGACCCGCTCTCCTTTATTCGCTATCTGCCACGTATTGGGAACATCACAGACATCGTGACACTCACACAAAACTTGCCCCCCGCTGAGGAAATGGATGCAGAGAGTTGCTACCTTTCGTTTCGCATCTCGCTCGTTAGCGATGCAAGCAAAAGCAAGATTGAAGAAGTGTTTGAGTTCGCCAGAGAAGATTGCGACATCCGTATTCTTCCGCCAAAGAGTCTGCAAACCAGTTATTTAGACTTGCTCGATGATCTTCCCGAAGAGAATGTTCAACGCCTCGGCGAGATGTTGATTAACATCGGCGCAATCACTGAACAAGAGCTCGCTTTGGCTCTGATAGAGCAAAGCTCGCCAAGCCCATCAGCCAGCCAACAAGAGAGTGGAAAACCTTTGGGGGAGATCTTGGTCAAGCGCCAAATCGTCTCCGAGCCCGTTCTCGATAAAGCACTACACAAGCAGCAAACCAACCGAGAAAAAGCCAACAAAGAGAACCAATCGATACGCGTCGATGCCAACCGCTTAGGCCATTTAATCAACTTGGTTGGTGAATTGGTCATCTCAAACGCTGCGGTGCGTTTGATGGTCGATAAATATCAGATGCAAGACGCGCAAGATGTGGTCGCCAACGTTGAGGCGTTAGTTGAAGAAATTCGCGACCACGCGCTGCAACTACGGATGGTACCGATTGGCGATACCTTCTCGCGCTTTCGCCGCGTGGTCCGAGACGTCAGCCAAGAGCTAGACAAAGAGATTGAGCTGGTGATCACCGGGGGGGAAGCCGAACTGGATAAAAGCGTGGTCGAGAAAATTGCTGATCCGCTCACACACCTTGTTCGCAACGCCCTCGACCACGGCATTGAATCCCCTGCAGAACGACTTGCCAATGGCAAGCCCAGCACAGGGACGTTGCGACTCAATGCGCTGCACGATTCAGGACACATCGTGATTCAAATAGCCGATGACGGTGCAGGGCTAGATCTGGAAAAAATACGCAAAAAAGCCGAAGTCAACGGACTCATCAAAGCCGATCAGACATTAAGCCGTCGTGAACTCACTCGGCTGATTTTCGAGCCCGGTTTAAGCACTAAAGAACAAGCGAACAACCTCTCCGGCCGAGGAGTCGGCATGGATGTGGTGAAACGCAATATTGACGCCCTGAGAGGCAACGTGGAAGTCGACAGTGAAAAAGGCAAAGGAACGCTGGTCACCATTCACCTTCCTTTGACGTTAGCCATTATTGATGGATTTATGGTCGGCGTCGGCTCTGAACGTTATGTAATCCCGCTTAGCATGGTGGAAGAGTGCGTGGAGCTGGACCCAGCACAATGGTCCTTAGACACCCAGCGCAATCACATCAGCCTGCGCGGCGATATGATGCCTTGCCTACGCTTGCGAGACTTCTTTGACGTGGTGGATGAGGACCGCACTGATCGCGAAAACTTGGTGGTGGTGCGATTTGGTCGCAGCCGAGCAGGGCTGGTTGTTGACCAACTGTTCGGCGAACTGCAAACCGTGATTAAACCATTGGGAAAAGTCTTCCAAGGCCTTAAGGGCATCAGTGGAGCAACGGTGTTAGGTAATGGCAACATCGCTTTAATCCTGGATATTCAAGGGCTCATTACACTTGCGATTAAACAAGGTGAGAGCTCACATCCTAAACGCTCCAAACTCTCCATTAGCTCGCACGCCTATTAGGAGGATAACATGGTGGAACTGATCACAGGGTTCGGCGTTGAACAAGACGAAAAGCAAAATCCTAACGACGAACAAATCGAGCAATATCTGACTTTTAAAGTTGCCAATGAACTGTTTGCAGTTGGCATTTTGGAAGTGAATGAGATTATTGAGTTTGGATCGATGACCCAGGTTCCGATGATGCCCAATTCTATTCGCGGAGTCATCAATCTGCGCGGCCAAGCGGTCCCGGTCGTTGATCTCTCTGCTCGTCTAGGCAAAGGGCAGCGAGCCTTAAACCGACGAAGTTGCATTATTCTCGTACAGGGAACGGGTAAGCCACCGGCACTACCGATTGGAATGTTGGTCGACAGCGTCGACGAAATCGTCGAGATCGAGCAAGCGTGTATTCATCCGCCACCAACCTTTGGTGAATCCGTCGATACACAGTTTATTAAAGCAATGGCTCGCACCAATGAACTGTTTTTTATTCTATTGGATATCAAGCACCTTCTCTCGCATGTGGAGAACATTGCAGCACAACAATGGGAAAGCATTGCAACACATCATTCAACGGCGTTCTCTGAACGCTCAATGACAATTTCATCGAACTCAGAATAATTGATTGGCAAGGGGATGGCGTCATGTTTAGTCGTTTAAAATTAAGCGCTCAAATTAGTTTGGGCTACGCGTTAGTCATGGCGATGTTGATCGCCGTATCAATCACCGCTTATTTCGGTCAATCAAAGGCAACTTCTGGCTTTGACGACTACCGTGAACTGGCTAGGACCTCCAATCTCGCCAGTCAAGTGGAAATCCACATGCTGCTGACGAGAGTCTATGCCAAGGACTACATCATCAACCAGAGTCAAGATTCGTTGCGTCTGTATCGGGACTATTTCTCTCAGTTGATGGAATTAGTCAAACAAGCTGATGGAAGCATACAAAAGCCAGAACGGGCAGAGAATATTAAGCTCATCTTAAGCTCGATTACGCAATACGACGAGACGTTTTCCCGCATCACCAAATTAATGGAGCAGCGTGATGCCATCATGAAACAGCAGTTGGAGCCTCAGGGAGGTACCATGGTCAGCGCCATGAGTAGTATCATGGATTCCGCCTATCGAGATGCCGATCCAAATGCGACTTTCTTTGCCAGTGAAACCCAAGAGTCTCTTCTTCTGGCCCGCCTTTACGTCACGAAATATTTGCTCTCTTACGATCAAGCCGATGCTGATCGCGCATTTAATGAACTCAATGTGGCTATGGTGGAAAGAGAAAAAAGTCTCGATGCTAGTTTAGAAAACCCAGAGCGCAGACGTCTGCTGGAAAATTTCATGGCGGCAAAAGCGCTCTACTCTCAAGCGCTATCAGATATGAATCAAATCGCCAACAGCTTACACAAAATGATCACCGATGACCTCGATCGCCTTGAAAAAATCGTTTCAACGGCCAGTGAGGAAGTCACCCTATCGGTGCAAAAAGATCAAGATACTCTTGGGCCACAAGTCAAACAGGACAATGCAAATACCATCACAACCGTAATTTGGGTGTCTATCAGTGCGATTGTTGTCAGTATCATCTTGTCTTGGTTGTTAGTCCGTATTATCAAAAAACCGCTTGGTGGCGAACCAAGAGACATGGAAACCATCGCTCGCAGAATTGCCGATGGTGACCTGAACATCCGTTTCGAGCATCACGGTCAGGCCACTGGTGTCTACGGGGCGATGCAAGAGATGGTCACGCGCCTTAGCAGCATCATAGAGCAAGTACGCAGCAATGCAGATGCCCTCGTCAGCGCCTCGCAACAGGTTAACGCCACCGCGCAGACCTTAAGTCAAGGGGCAACGGAACAAGCGGCCAGCGTTGAAGAAACCACCGCATCAGTCGAAGAGCTCAACGCCTCTGTTCAGCAAAATGCCGAGAACGCGCGAGTGACCGATGGTATGGCGACCAAAGCCTCTGGCGAAGCAGAGAAAGGCGGCAAAGCCGTTGGCCGCACCGTGCAAGCGATGAAAGAGATCGCCAGCAAAATCAGTTTGATTGAAGACATTGCGTATAAAACCAACCTGTTATCCCTCAACGCCGCAATAGAAGCAGCAAGAGCGGGGGAGCATGGCAAAGGGTTTACTGTCGTGGCTGCCGAAGTGCGCAAACTGGCTGAAAATAGCCGAGTGACTGCCCAAGAAATCAACCAGTTGGCGACCAACAGCGTCTCAATTGCCGAAGAAGCTGGCAAACTGCTAGAAGAGATCGTACCCAGCATCAGTAAAACGGCTGATTTAGTACAAGAAATTGCCGCCGCTTCTGATGAGCAATCCAGTGGTGTGGCGCAAATTAACAGTGCTATGTCGCAATTAGACCAAACCACGCAGCAAAGTGCCGCCTCATCGGAAGAGCTCGCTGCGACGGCTGAGGAACTGAGTGCGCAGGCCGAAGCACTGCAACAAGCGGTCGCTTTCTTTAGATTAAACGTGGCAAGCGATAGCGTGTCAACGCCATCCAAGACAGCCTCGTCGGCTAAAAATTCGGCCTCCTCCCATACGCCGAAGCCGCAACCTTCATTGAGCTATGCGGCTGCGACCGGTTTTGATGAAAGGGATTTTGAACGATTTTAGGAGACGCCATGAAGCAACTGACTGCTCAGGGAAAAGACGTTCGCGATATTGACGGCCACAGCCGTCAATATCTGACGTTTTCCGTTGATCACCAAGTATTGGCCATCTCGATTCTTGATGTGAAAGAGATCATCGAACTCGCCGAAATGACGCGAGTACCGATGACCTCGCAAGAGATTCGGGGCGTCATCAACCTGCGAGGAAATGTCGTGCCCGTGGTGGATTTACCGTTTCGCCTACTCGGCACACCCGCCAAGATGAGTAAACGCAGTTGTATCGTTTTCGTCGAAACCGAGCACGATGAAGAACATAGTCTGGTGGGAATGATGGTCGACAATGTGCGTGAAATTCTCGATATTGCCGACCAACAGCTGCAATCTCCTCCTGAGTTTGGTACGGACATTGCCAACGAGTACATCCACCATATGGCGAGATATAACGAGGACTTTATTACCCTCCTCAACATCAACCGTGTTCTCACCTTAGAAGAGATATCACAACATCAATCCGCAGTGGAACACTTACCAGAAGTGGTACATGCATAATGAACTTGATGCCGCCAGAAACTCAAAGAGCAACGGTGCTGGAAAGCTTTCGCCCGATTACGGATGACGAGTTTAGCTGCTTCAGAGAGTTAATCTTCCGTACAGCGGGAATATCGATGGCCGACGAAAAGAAAGTGTTAGTCTCTGGACGTTTGGCCAAAAGGCTGCGCCACTATCATCTGAATACCTTCGAACAGTATTATCAGTTAGTGCGAAATACGCAGCAGTACCCCGGTGAAATGCAAGTAATGGTGGATCTTCTCACCACCAACGAAACCTACTTTTTCCGCGAGCCAAATCACTTTGAGTTTTTGCGACAACATCTCAAAGAATCTCGGCCCAGCGGGACATTTCGCATTTGGAGCGCGGCCTGTTCATCCGGTGAAGAGGTGTATACGCTGGCGATGACGCTGGCCGAAGCATTGCCGCATAAAGCGTGGGAAGTGGTGGGGTCCGATGTCAGTCAGCGCATGCTCGACCATTGCCAAAAAGCAGTTTATCCGCTCTCTCGCCGTGGTTCCATGAGTGACTATTATCTGCGCCAATATTGCCTTAAGGGCATTCGGCAGCAAGAAGGTCATTTTCTGGTTGAGCGCTTTTTGCGTTCACGCTGCACCTTCCACCAAGTCAATCTCATCGAACCTTTGCCCAACTTGGGGCTATTTGATGCGATATTCTTACGCAATGTCATGATTTACTTTAACCGCGATACCAAACAGAAGGTGGTCCAAAAACTCTTAAAGCAGTTGAAACCAAATGGGCTGCTTTTTATTGGTCATTCCGAGTCCCTGAATGGTTTAGATCATCAAGCGAAATTAATTCGCTCCTCGATTTATCGCAAGCAATGTGAATAACGGTATGCGTTCATCGATTCACCGAGGTAGAACTCATATCACAATAGGCCCCGGGGAGTATCACGCTTGCCACCAAAAACCCATTTTTTCTACCATTTTGGGCTCTTGTGTCGCGACTTGTCTGTGGGACCCTGTCCATCATGTGATGGGGATGAACCATTTTCTGCTGGCAAACACCACAAGCCAGCGGCGGGAACCATTGATCTTCTCTGAGGCTGGCCGTTATGGCATTCACGCCATGGAATTGCTGATCAACGCCATGCTGAAGAAAGGCGCCGAACGTAAGCATTTGCAAGCGAAAGCGTTTGGCGGCTGTAACTTGCTCGACAACAAAGGGAAAGAAGTGTTGCCGTTTACCATTGGTCAGCTCAATAGCCAATTTGTGGTCGAATTTCTTAAACAGGAGGGAATACCCTTGGTTGCCTCCAGTTTAGGCGGAGCGGATGCAAGGGTTATTTATTTCACCCCAGACGATAACTTCAGCGTTTATGTCAAACGCATTGGCCGACAAAATCAGCAAACGCTCGCCAAGCAAGAAAAAGCCTTCCTATTACAGCAATCACAACAAAAATCACGCCCAATCCAGTTCTGGTAATAAATAATGCTGGCAGTAAAAAGGAATAACCTATGAGCATCAAAGTATTAATCGTCGATGATTCAGCCGTGGTGAGGCAAGTATTAACCGAACAACTGCATGGCGAATCAAATATTGAAGTGATCGGTTCCGCCTCCGACCCGATTTTCGCCATGAAAAAAATGCAGCAACGATGGCCCGATGTGGTCATTCTCGATATCGAAATGCCTCGTATGGATGGCATTACCTTCCTTAAAAAACTGATGGCGGAAAGGCCAACCGCCGTAGTGATCTGCTCAACGTTGGCTGGCGTTGGCGCACAAGTGACCATGGAAGCGATGGCAGCCGGTGCAGTCGATATCATCACCAAACCGAAAGCGGGTTTAAAATCTTTCTTGCAAGAGAGTAAAATCGCCATGATTCAAGCCATCAAAGGAGCGGCCGCAGCTAACCTTAACAAACTGCAAATTCAATCAACCTCGAAAAAACCGCACTCTCCACAGCCTCTCACACCATTTAAAAGCGCGCCGAAACTGAGTGCCGATGTCATCCTGTCCACCAACAAAGCCAAACCCATGGCAGAGACGACCGACCGAGTCATCGCCATCGGCACGTCAACGGGGGGTACTCAGGCATTAGAGGTGGTGCTCAAACAGCTTGACCCCAGCGCGCCGGGCATCGTTGTCGTGCAACATATGCCAGAACAGTTCACCGCCTCTTTTGCTCAAAGGCTCAATCAATTGTGCAGAGTGAACGTGAAAGAAGCAGAACATAATGATCGCGTGCTGCCGGGGTTAGTGCTGATCGCCAATGGAGGCAAACATCTGCTGCTTAGGCGCAGTGGCGCTCAGTATCGGGTGGAACTCAAAGACGGCCCTCTCGTCAGTCGCCATCGCCCTTCGGTAAATGTGCTGTTTCGCTCGGTGGCCAACGCGGCCGGAGCCAATGCTACCGGCATCATCATGACCGGCATGGGCGACGATGGCGCTCAGGGAATGAAAGAGATGCACGAGGCAGGCGCGCTCACCATAGCGCAAGATGAGAGCAGTTGTGTCGTCTATGGCATGCCCAAAGAAGCGGTCAAATTGGGTGCGGTCGACCACATTGTGACGCTGGACGCTATCCCAAAATTAATCATGTCACTCAAAGGAGAATAGCGAATACGACATAAGCACGCAGCAGAAAAGGTAAGCCCATTAGCCAGCTGTATCTATTTCTTTCCTGACTATTTCTGCTCAACTTAGGCAGGCAGAGTGGACGAATAGCGTGAAATAGCGTTTCATGGCTTTGAGTGGTCTTAGTGACCAAACAAGAAATAACTTATTGATAAAATTAAATAATAGATATCTATTATAGAAATACACCTACCTGATGGACCTGCTATGTTTACTTTAAACGTCGATAACGAGATTGAGTTGGCTTTGGTGCAAGAATCTTTTGCCCCTTTGTACGTGGAATTGGTGGCCGAGCATAAAGCCTACCTCTCTCAATGGCTCGCGTGGCCTGACTTCTGCTCCTCAGAGCAAGATTTTCGCCTGTTTGTGCACCGTTCGCTGCACGATTACGCCGATGGAAAATCACTCACCTGCGCGATTTTTTACCATGGAGATCTGGTCGGCAATATTGGCCTGCATGAAATTAATCCGGAGCTTGGCCGCACTTGTATCGGCTATTGGCTGGCTGAATCGCATAAAGGCAAAGGCATCGTCACGCGTGCGGCGCAGACGCTGATTAAGCATGCGTTTGACACGCTAGGTTTAGAGAAAGTGCAATTGCAAGCAGCAAAAGAGAACCTTGCCAGCCGGGCGGTGGCGGAGCGCCTTGGTATGACGCTCGAAGGCATCATCACTCGTAATGAGAAGGTGCAAGATAGAGTGCTGGATCATGCCATTTATGGCCTACACAAACACGCCTGCCAATAAGAAACTCAGCCGAAAATTAAGGTTTTCGGCTGAGGATTATTTTTACTCTTTTGCTACCGCTTTGATCAGCACTGAGGTATCCATTCGTCCTAACCCCTGCTGCTGCAGCTTGGCGTACTGAGCGTCGACTTGCTCAGTCAGTGGCAGCGTTAAACCAACGCGTTCCGCTTCTTGCAGACAGAAGCCGAGGTCTTTACGCATCCAATCGATGGCAAAGCCAAAATCAAACTTGCCTTGTGCCATGGTCTGGGCGCGATTTTCCATCTGCCAAGAACCTGCCGCGCCGTGTTTTAGCGTGTTGACAACCTGCTCGATATCTAAGCCCGATTTTTGCGCCAGCAGCAGCGCTTCACTCAGCCCTTGCAGCACGCCAGCGATACAAATCTGGTTCACCATTTTGCAGCGTTGTCCTTGGCCATTTTCACCCAGCAATGTGATCTGTTTGGCGTAGACATCCATCACCGGCGAGACGTTAGCAAACACTTCGGCATCACCACCACACATGATGGTTAGCACGCCATTTTCGGCTCCGGCTTGGCCGCCAGAGACAGGCGCATCAATGAAGTTCACCGCCACTTTTTGACATGCGGCGGCCAGCTCAATCGCCAGCTCAGCGGAGGTCGTGGTGTGATCAACCAAGGTCGCGCCCGCTTTTAGCCCAGCCAGTACCCCATTTTCACCGTATACCACGCTGCGTACATCGTCATCATTGCCGACACAAACAAACACCACATCACAACCAAGCGCGGCCTCACGTGGGGTTTCAAACGCTTGCCCTTGATGCTGCTGGGACCATTTTTCTGCTTTGGCAAATGTACGGTTGTAAACCCGCGTTTGGTAGCCCGCTTTGCTCAAATAGCCTGCCATTGGGTAGCCCATGACTCCCAATCCAATAAAGGCAACTGTTTTGACTTCCATTCTTTCTCCCCAATGACGTTGTTATCAATTTCAATCAACTTGTTATCGATTTCGCGCCGCACATGATAACTGAAAAACCGCGCTCGCGACCATATCCCTTCCCCAATTGCGCCGCTTTATGTCAGAATGGCGCCAACCTATTGAGATAAAAACAAGCTGTCACTATGAATTTTGCTGCCGCCATCTTCGATATGGATGGACTTCTACTCGACACCGAACGTGTCTGTATGCAGGTTTTCGAACAAGCCTGTCATGCGCAAAACCTACCTTTTTACAAAGAGACTTACCTCTCGGTGATTGGCCGTAATGCCGCGGGCATTGAAGCGGTGCTGCGCGAAGCGTATGGGGATGACCTCGACCGCCTGCACGCCGAGTGGCGCCAGCGTTACAACCAGGTTGTATTTCATGAGGCTATTCCGGTCAAAGCTGGCGTGATCGAACTGTTACAGTGGCTAAAAGCTCAGCAGATCCCAACGGCGGTGGCCACCTCGACGCAAAAAGAGGTCGCGTCAGTCAAACTCAAGCTCGCCGGGCTGGATCACTACTTCGACAGCATCACCACCGGGTGCGAAGTAAGCCACGGCAAGCCCGACCCAGAAATCTACTTACTCGCCGCCAGCCGACTCAAGATCGCACCAGAACGCTGTTTGGCTTTTGAAGATTCCAACAACGGCGTACGTGCGGCGGTGGCAGCGCAGATGATCACCTACCAAATTCCCGATTTGGTTGAACCTTGCGCCGAAGTGAAACGCTTTGGCCACCACATCTTCCCTTCGCTGACTGACGTATTGGCTCAGCTCAGCGGTCAACATTAGCAACCAGTACTAACATCAAAGGGGCAAACGGCCCCTTTGTGAATGATTACGTCTACATGGTGTCTGCAGCTATTGAAACTCTGCACCCGCAGCGGCGACAAACGCCATCTCAACCAAATAGTTCGGATCGGCTAGTTCAGCTTTGACACACGCGCGGCTCGGCGCACAACCTTGTGGGAACCAGTTGTCCCACACTTGGTTTAATGCATCAAAATGGGCGAAATCGGTCACGTAGATGGTCACCGAAAGAACGCGAGAGCGGTCGCTACCAATCTTCGCAAGCTGCACTTCTGCCTGAGACAAAATTTGTTCCACTTGGCCTTTCATATCTGCCGAAGTATCACTGTCCGCCACTTCAACAAAATGGGCGATGCCGTTAAAAACGGTAATATCTGACCAGCGATTGCCGGGGTTAATGCGATGAATTGTCATGCTTATTTTCTCTTTGACTTCAAACCAAGCGCAGAAGTATCTCAAGTTATCATCAGGCTTTCCAGCCAAGAGGCGTTAACATGCCCCTTGATGTTCCAGTAAACAGACCGGGCTACCCACTTGGCAACTAAACCCACTTGGGCTCAGTAACCCCGTTTGCCTGTCGCGGCGAAAACTGACCACATTATGCGAGTGCTGATTGGCAACAAGCAACCATTTACCATCACGCGACAGCACAAAATCGCGTGGAAACTGGCCGCCAGTGTCAACAGCGCCAATCCATTCAGGCTGGGCGTGGCTGAGTGCAAAAATGGCGATTTTATTCTGCCTGCGACACGAGACGTAAAGAAATCGCTCATCTGGGGACAAGCGAATCGCCGAGGCGGCTTCGCCGTTGCTCTCGCCCGGGAGCAACGGTTGCTGCGAGCAGAGATGCCACTGTTCGCCGCGGCGCTCAATCACCATCAAGGTTTCAAAAAGCTCTGCGACCAGATAAATGCGATCTTCCTGTTGCGTCAATACCAGATGACGAGGGCCGCAACCCGGCGGCAATGACAGAGATTGATGCAGGCGGAAGGTCTCATTTTGTCTATCGATGGCAAAAATATTGAGACGATCCGTGCCCAGATCGACCACCATCAAATACGGGCTGTGACGCAGGAAGATAGCCTGATGCGCGTGCGGCGCGGTTTGTCTCGCCTGATTTGGCCCACTGCCATCAACAAACAGCTCTGTCAGTTTGCCAATCGGCTTACCGGTTTCATCCAACTTGAAGATTGAAGTGTTGCCGGAGCCGTAACTGGCCACCGCGCAAAACTGCTGCTCACCGTCAATATCGAGATGACACGGGTAATCGCCTTCGATCTCAATTTGCGCCGTATCGTGGCAGCCAAGCCACACCAGTTGCGGTGCTTGCGACTGCGCCACTTCATTGAACGTGTATAAACCGCGTGCAGTTTGGGTGAGGTAAGAGGGATTGGCTAACACCACCAACTCATTGAACGGGATCAACTCACCCGTTTCGCTATTTAATTCCAGTTGCGCGACGCCTTCGCTGATGCTGGGTTGATCGGTATAAGTGCCAAGATAAAAATGTAAATTGCCTGTCGTCATGGGAATTTGCTTCCATTGCTTCTCGTTATCTCTCTACCTTGCCGCCTGTCGGCGCAGGCGGCAACGGCTTTTGCTAATCAGTGCGCAAATTTGTGAAGCAGTTGCTCTGTCGGCCTGACAAGCGCCACAATCGCCTCATCAAATAGCGCCGAGTTCTCATCCAACACGGCTTGGTAAGCGTAGTATTGATCTGCGCTTATTGTGGCGTTCTCGGACACTTTCTCCAATAAGATCAAGGCCAAATCGGCCACCTCAATGGTCGCTTGTGCCAGTGGTACACTCTGCGCCCCAGAGACGCTTCGTGCCAGCAGTTCAAGCGACTGCGTGGCGGCCCATTTTGCCGTCTGATAATGGCTGGTTAATGAGGCGAGAATCACTTGGCACTCTGCTCTCTGGCCGAAATCCACGTCGCGGAGCAGTTGTTCCATCTGATAGACGGCAAGGCTTTCCACCGCCAACGCATCAACAAAACGGTTGAGTCGCTCATATTGATTGTAACGTTCGCCACAAGTCGGCGTTGCCTGCCACTTTTGCCAATGCCTTGCGTAGTATTGCCCAGGCTCTGTGTACTGGGCGAGCACCGCCAGCGGCGTACTGTCAAAGCCCATCGCCAGCCGCATTAAGCCCAGTTGCGCGTCGGCCTGATGGCGTAAACCGAGTGAAAGCTGCGACCAAGTATCGATAACCTGCATACGGCGATACATGCTCTGCTCATCGCGCTGCTCAACACTCGACCAAAAACGTTCTGCGATAGCGAAACTGCGCGGCCACAAACGCGATTCGATCGTCATTGAGTCGACCAGTTCTCCCCAGATGGTGATTTCACCACCGAGGATCAACGCGCGCTCTTTTTCACTAAGTTCAGCGGGGTAGCCGCCCTTTGCCTCTGGCAGTGTGTTTTGCGGCCAATCACTGCTGGCACTTAACACGCCAGTAACGGGATAACGCACATTGCCAATCCGTTGATAACTGCCGTTAGCAAGCTGCTCGCCAGCAAACTGGTAGTGGAATTCCGTGTAGGACATAAAGGTGTCGAGATGACCGCGAAAACGCACGCCGGGAAGATATTCCAACACGGTGACTGCCTGACGAGATCGGCCGTGGTAATCGCTAAAAGCGCGTACCTGCCCTTGCGCACTTTCAATAATGATCAGATTGCCACTTAGCGCCTCACCTTTAGGCCGCGGCTTATGCCACGTGTAACAGACAAACTTGTCGCCAGTTGCCAACTGATCATCCACTGCTAAACCTTGCGGCATGGGATCGTTGCGATAGTGATAACTGGTGGGTTGCGGCTGATCAAGATAGTAACCCGTGGATAAAATCCCTTGATAACCCTGCTTAGCCGCACGGCCGATGCTGTCGTGCCCTTGCCAGCTTTGGATGACCACCGACGTCGGCAGATCTTGGTGCCACACTTCGTCCCAACCAATGATTTTACGCCCATCCGCCGCCAGCATACTCTCTACTTGGGTATTGAGGTAAGACTGCAAACCGCGTTCACCATCGAGCTGATGCTCTTGGATAAAACGCTGAATGCGTGGATTATCGCGCCACTGTTGGTAGTCGGGTTCGTCCCCACCAATATGCACGTACTGGTCGGGGAAAAGCGCCACCACTTCGTGAAAAATGCTCGCCAGAAAGCTCAACAGCTCGGGATTGGTTGGGTCCATCAGCGGCGCAAACACGCCCCATCCACGTTGCTGTGGGTAGGTTTGCCCGCTGGGGCCAGACATCAGATGCGGATAGGCATGCGCCACCGCAGAGGCGTGGCCGGGCAAGGAGATCTCCGGTATCACCCGTATCCCCAGCGCGCGAGCATATTCGATCACCTGCGACACCTCGGCTTTGCTGTACACATCGCCATCAGCACTGTGCTGCCACAGTTTGGGGTAGCTTTCGAACTGAATACGAATGCCTTGATCGTCCCAAAAGTGCCAGTGGAATACGTTGAGTTTGGCGGCGGCCATCGCATCAAGTTGGCGCAAAATAACGGGTAGCTCAATGTAGCGGCGGGCCGTGTCATAGGAAACGCCGCGCCAGCCAAATCTCGGCGCATCCGTGATAGACAGCGCTGGTAGGTAGTAGCCCTGAGCATCGCTTTCAATCAGTTGCAAGAAGGTTTCCAGCGCATGCAAGGCCCCCACTGGCTGCGGCGCGCGGATCACCACTTGCCCCTCTGCGGCGTGCAAATGATAAGACTCATCCCAACCCAGATTCGGCACATCGCTTGGCGGCGCACTCGCGATATCCACCACTAACGTCGCGCTTTGCTGCGACGAGGCTTGCCAGTGCAACATCGGCACGCCCGTTTGCCGATAGAGGCGCTCCAATGTGCGCTTGAGTTTTTTCACCACCGCGTTGCATCGATAACCTTTAAGCAGCATGCTGAAGTCGGCATCGATAGCAATTCGCCCAGAAAGGAGCTGCACTTGCTGCGGATAGGGCATGAGATTAAGTTCACGGTTGGCCGCCATGCTGCCTCCTAAAATAAGAAATAGAACTCTGCGCGAGCAGCGCTAAACCTCGCCAGACTCAAGCTGTAGATGACGCATGCTCTGAGCCGGAATGATTGCGCCTGAATACTGAATAACCAGCGCAGCCAAACGGTGAGCAAGCTCAGCCGATGCCTGTGGCCCACTCCCGGTGAATCGCCCAACCAGATACCCGGCAGCGAATGCGTCACCCGCGGCGCAGGTATCGACAACATGAGCAACTTCTTCGGCCGCCACACTCAACGATTGCACTTCCCCCTGCTGACGCAAAAGCAACTGGCAAGGCTGCGCGCCACGTTTTATCACTACTTCAGGGCAGTCCCATTGTTGGTATCGCTCATACAAAGGCCGCTCTTGCCCCCATATTTGCTCGTCATCCTCTTGCGTGATGAAAGCGAGATCGACCCAAGGCAGTAATTCCCCATACCAGTGCCGCGCCTGCTGCGCCGACCAAAGCTGAGGACGAAAATTGTTGTCAAACGCCACTTTGCCTCCCGCTAGCGAGAAAGCGCGTAACTTGTCAATCAGCCGCGCTTTGTCAGCGTCAGGTAAAATCGCGAGGCTGATACCACTCAAGTAAAGCCAATCGAGTTCCCCGGCTTGCAATGCACGCTCCAGCGGGCTTAGCTGCACTTCGGAAAAATAAAATTTAGCGGCGGCGCTGTCACGCCAATAGTGGAAACGGCGCTCACCAGAGGCATCATTGCTCACCAGATACAGCCCGGGCAGCCGCCCTGCATGGCGCGTCACGAGCGAGGTATCAATGCCTTCTGCTTGCCAAGCCAAGAGCAGTTGTTGCGACAGGTCATCGTCTCCCAGCCCAGTCGCGTAATAAACCGCTATCGGGCTATCTTGGCATAGTCGAGCAAGATAAAGCGCGCTGTTGAGCGTGTCGCCACCAAAACGTTGTTTGAGCGGCTGGCCGCTCAGTTCAAGCATGCATTCGCCGAAAAAGCCAACCTTAAGCTTGCTGGCGCTCATACGCGATCCGCACGGTAGCAGGTGACGTCCACTTCCACTTTTACATCCACCACCAAGTCACACACCATACAGATGCGCGCCGGTGGATGAGCGGCGAAAAATTCGCTAAACACTTTATTGAACGACTGAAAATAGCGCGCATCGGTAAGGATCACTTTCACATGCACCACATCTTCCAGCGTGTAACCGGCCTCGTGCATGATATCGACACAGTTTTGCAGCGCGAGACGCGATTGCTCGACGATCCCGCCTTCGACCACTTCACCCTCTCTCATCGGGGTTTGCCCCGAAACATACAAAAAGCCGCCCGCTTCGGTGGCACGGGCAAAGGGCAAATGCTGTCCACCCGTTCCTACGCCACCTTCCACGCCGTATCGTTTTATCGTCATTGTTATTGTCCTTTTGTTAGAGAAACCCGTTGTCTGCCCAGCGGCGATTCACACGGTTTCTGGTTTAAATTGACTTCGATAGAGAAACCTACCCGTTCGAGTCGGCGATACTTCGCCAGCGTGATAAGAGAGGTGCCCGTTGACAAACACCGCTTCAATGCCTTGCGCGGCTGAAATTGGGTTGGCAAAGGTCGCGGTATCTTTGATGGTGTGCGGGTTAAACAGTACCAAGTCGGCAAAAGCGCCCAGCCGAATCACGCCGCGATCCGCCAGTTTGAAACGCTGCGCCGACATTCCGGTCATCTTAAAAATCGCCTCGGCAAGGGAGAAGAGTTTCTCCTCGCGGCAGTAGTGTCCAAGCACTCGGGGAAAAGCGCCCCACAAACGCGGGTGGGGATGCGGGTCGTTGGGTAAACCATCGGATCCCACCATAGTTAACGGGTATTTGAGCACTCGTTTAACATCTTGCTCTGCCATGCAGTGGTAGACAGCGCCGGCAGGCAGCAGTGCTTTTGCGGCCTGCAGCAACGGCAACTGTAAATCCTCTGCGATCTGTTTGAGGGTTTTGCCCGCCTGCTGTGGCAATCCTTTTGACCAGGTAATAAAAATATCAATTTCGTCATTCACTTGCGCTAAATCTAGGGTTGAGGAGCTGGCCGAATATGGGTAGCAATCGCAGCTGACCTCTTGCAGGGCTGCTGCGCTCTCCATCCGCTCCAGTACTTGCACACTGCGTCCCCAGTTTCCCGCGCCCGCACATTTCAAATGGGAGATCACCACAGGCACCCGCGCTTGTCTGCCCGTCGCAAACGCTTCTTCCATCGCGGTGAGGATCTCCGCAAACTCGCTGCGCATATGCGTGGTGTAAATGCCTTGATACCCGGCCAACACCTTAGCCAGTTGCACCACCTCTTCGGCGGTGGCTTGTTTGGCACTGGCGTACGCCAGACCCGAGCTGAGCCCCAGTGCGCCCTGCTCCATCGCTTCTGTCAGTGCCGCGCGCATCTGCTCGATTTCCGCTTGCGTGGCTGGGCGCTGCAAATGGTCCATCAGGTTATTGCGCAGCGTGGTATGGCCAACCAGCGCTGCAACATTCACTGCTGGCTTGGCCTGCTCGACCGACGCGGCATAGTGAGCAAATGTGGGATAAACGAAATCACTCTGCTCACCAAGCAAATTCATCGGATCCGGCGGTTCACCGCTCAGCACCGCAGGGCTGGCGCTGATGCCGCAGTTGCCCACAATCACAGTGGTGACACCTTGGCTAATTTTGGCCAAACAGTGTGGGAAGCGGATCACATTGGTGTCGTCATGAGTATGCACATCGATAAATCCGGGCGCTAGCGCTAGACCTTGTCCTTCAATCACTTGCTGCGCCGAAGCGTTCGCGAGCTGTCCAAGCTGGACTATGCGATCTTGCTTTATCGCGACATCGGCAATAAATGGCGTCGCGCCTGTGCCGTCGTAAATCTCTGCCTGTTTGATGAGGGTATCGAACTGCATGCGGGTTTGCGTCCATGCCAAAATAAGAGGAAGTGATCTTAAAGCTTGGTCATTTCGAATCAGTGATGTCTCCCGCAAAGCATCGAGCAAAGTTTGATAGTTTCTATCACGACGCTTAGCATTATCAAAAATAAGTATTATTTTTCAATTAATTAAATCATGTTAGGAGCGGAAGATTATGAGCAAAATAAAGGACTTACCTGATAAAAACTATCAGAAGCACGCAGACAATTTCCCTGCCGAAGGTGAAAAAGGGCAAGCGCTTCATGCTCATCTCCCTTCTCTTGCTCATGACGAGATCAGCCTGCCAGCCGCCGTGTTAAACCACAGCGCGCTGGAAAACAACTTGCGTTGGATGCAAGACTTTGCCGATCGTCATCAGGTCAAACTCGCTCCCCATGGTAAAACCTCGATGACACCAGAACTGTTTCGCCAGCAACTGCAGCATGGCGCTTGGGGCATCACCGTGGCCAGCCCTGCTCAAGCGCAAGTGGCGGTTATGGCGGGTGCCAAACGGGTCATCATGGCGAATCAATTGGTGGGCAAAGGCAATATGGCGATCATCGCCAAGCTGCTTAGTGAACAACCGATTGAGTTTTACTGCTGCGTGGATTCAACACGCAACGTCGATGCGTTGGCGGAGTTTTTCGCAGCGCAGCAACTGACGCTCAACGTCTTGATCGAATACGGCGTGGCGGGCGGTCGCTGCGGGTGCCGCACGCTGCAACAAGTGCACGCCTTGGCGACGCACATTGCTAGGCAACCGAACCTGAAACTGGCGGGCATTGAAGTCTATGAAGGGGTGATCCACGGCGACAATGCCGAAAGCGAGATCCGCACATTTCTCCACACTGCCTGTGAGCTGACGCGCCAGTTGCAAACCGCCGGGCTATTGCCAGCTAAACCCCTGCTCACAGGCGCAGGCTCGGCGTGGTATGACGTGGTAGCAAAAACCTTCGCCGAGCTCGACGGCATTGAGACGATGATCCGCCCCGGCTGCTACGTTACCCATGACACCGGAATTTACCAAATGGCGCAGCAACAAGTGATGGCGCGCGCCAAACCGCATCAGGGCGCGGCGTGTGAGTTAGGCGGCGATCTCATCTCCGCGCTGGAAATCTGGGCGCACGTGATTTCTCGCCCTGAGCCCACTCGCCTTCTGGTCGGTATGGGCAAACGTGACGTGGCTTTCGACGCAGGGCTGCCGACTTTACAACTGGCATTTCGCGATGGTGAGCCGCTCGCGCTGCCACAGCACAGCCAAGCGGTAGCGATTATGGACCAGCACACCTTTGTCGAAATTCCCGCTGACTGCTCGCTGGATGTGGGGGACATTTTGGTGTTTTCCACCTCACACCCATGCCTGACGTTCGATAAATGGCGCGCTCTGGCCCTGCGAGATGAGCAATATCAAGTAACCCAGTGGTTAGAAACCCGTTTCTAGTTTCCTCCCACAGTAAGCAGTACAGGATCTTCTTGTGAACTTAGATGTCGACATCCTTTCGCAAATCAACGAGCGTTTCAGCACTCTGCGTGACGCGGAGAAAAAAGTCGCCCAATGGGTGATGGATGAGGTCAGCGCCGCCGCCAATGCCAGCATTAGCGACATTGCCCAAAGCGCGCAGGTGAGTGAGGCGAGCGTGACCCGTTTTGCCAAGGCGATTGGCTGCAAGAATGTGCGTGAGATGAAAATCAAACTGGCCCAATCGTTAACCATCGGCCAGCGATTTATTCTCGAATCACCCGAGCCGAGCAGTTATCAGATGGTTTACCAATCGATCAAACAGACGTTGGAACAAAACCGTCGCTTAATAAACGAACAAGCGATCGACCAAGCGGTAGAGTGGCTCAATAGCGCACGGCAGATCATCAGTGTCGGCATGGGCGGCGGCTCAACCATCGCCGCGCAAGAGCTACAACATCGGTTATTTCGCCTCGGTTTTGCCGTGGTGACCTATCACGATGGTTTGCTAACGCGCATGGTTGCGGCAACCGCGGAGCGCAGCGATGTGATGCTGATGCTTTCGGCGTCTGGCTACACACCGGATCTGCTGGAAAGTGCGCAACTGGCGCGCGAGTATGGGCTAAAAGTCATCGTGATTTGTCCGCCGCGCACCCCTTTGGCACAGAAAGCAGATTTGCTGCTGCCCATCCAGCACCATGAGACCGATTTTATTTACAAACCCTCCGCATCCCGCTACGCAATGCTGGCTTTGATCGATGTACTCGCCATGGCGCTGGCGGTGAAAAACAAACGCCGCTCACGAGATAAACTGCGTCGCTTGAAAGTGGCGTTAGATTCCCACCGAGGCGGTGAAGAGAGGCAGCCGCTGGGGGATTAAGCCCTATAAACATTAACGTCCAGTGGAATACACTGGACGTTAATGAGCGAAATGTTGTGTCAACGGCTCTAGGCCAATACGCTTAAAACAGTTTTTTGCTTTCAGTTGTGTGGGAGTAGCTACTAAAGCTCAACTTATTCACTGCATCGGTTGGCGTCAGCTTCTTTTCAGCATCGACATTAACCATAAACTCACAACTCTGGTTACCTTCGACCAACTGCTGATAGCTTACGCCATACTTGTCGGAAAAGGAGATAAAAGCAACCGGCTCTTCGAGTGTAAAATAGCCCGTCCCTTTGGGAACATAGGTTTGTTTTTCCCCAAGCAGGTTGTCGCAAGACAAATTAAACAGATCAACACGGTATTGATAATTGTCCGGCTGCCAATTGCTGACCTCAATTTGCGCATTATCAGAAGCATCTGTGTACAAATTGACTTTGACTGGCTCAGCCAGCGATTGCACGGCGTTTCTTTCGATCAAATCGTCGCCTTTATACCAGTACAGCTCATAAATCTGCCCGTTTATCGGCAAGTTATGAGCGGTTAGCACCTCCCCACCGTTACCTGCTTTGAGCGGAAAAGAGACACCTCCGATAGTCAATTCAAACTTGTGATCATTGAGAATTTGAATCGGCGTTGAGGTCTGTCCGTTATTCCCCTCCATTCGGATATACAGCGTATAGACGTCCTCTAGAGAGGATGAACTATGCGAAAAAGTCACTTTGGTGGTTAATTTTTCTAAGGGATAGGTACACGCCATCTCTGGCATATTGCCGCAGTTGCTGTTATTCGCGGAACCTTGCTCGCTTGGCGTCGCGCTTCCACCACCGCCACCACAACCCACCAGCAACATTGCGGTCGTCAAAACGCATGTGCGTTTACTCATTGTTATTCCTTCATTTTCTCTGCAATCCATACCTGCCACGCAATATAGCAAAGCAATCCGTTTTAAAGGGCAGAATTAATTTGAGGTGAGTCTAAATTCAATCAAAACACGCCTCTAATTGTGCCACTTTTCATGCAACTTCCTCTTAACAAATACCCGCGATCGGGAAAGCAGTTGCTCACCATACTCGCCTCCACACAGAGTATTTCGCGCGATCTTGATCCCGTACCACATGCAACAAATAACGCTTAATCAGTAAGTTACTATACTCAAGGTGTTAGTCACGCAAATTCATCACTTGCGTAATATTTGCAGAATTATGCCACTTTCGCTCTTTCACTCGGCGAGGCTACACTGTGCTTAAATCATCACTGCTGAATTAACCAGGACAAAACAATGAGACATCTGCTATTTGCAACACTGGTTTTAACCGCCCTTACCGCTTGCACCAGCGATTCCAAACCCCAAGCACTCGGCACGCTTGAGCGCGATAGGGTGACCTTTACCGCTACCGCCAATGAAATCATTCGAGAGTTGCCCGTTAAAGAGGGCAGCGCAGTAGCGCAAGGCGATGTTCTGGTTCGTTTGGACAGTAAAAATCAGCAAGCCATGTTAGCGCGTGCGCTGGCCGAAAAAGCCAAAGCGCAGGCTTCTTTACTCAAGCTGACCAACGGCGAGCGCCCTGAAGACATCGCTGCGGCGCAAGCGCGGGTGGCACGAGCCGAAGCGCAGTTGATCGAAGCGCAGAAAACCTACAAGCGCAAATCCGAGCTGGTGGCGAAAAAACTCATCAGTCAATCCGAGAAAGACACCGCTCTCGCCGCGCGTGATTCCGCCAGAGCCGAACTTGACTCGGCCAACGAAGAGTTCAGTAAATTGACTTCGGGTGCACGTCCGGAAGACATTGAGCAAGCCAAAGCGCAACTGGCGGTTGCCGATGCCGATGTCGCGCTGCAAGAGCAAAAATTGGCCGAGTTGACCATCGTCGCTACCCGTGACGGCATTCTCGATAATCTTCCGTATAACTTGGGTGAGCGCGTTCCTGTCAATGGCATGGTCGCGGTGATTCAGGCCAACCGCATTCCTTATGCGCGCGTCTACGTACCCGCTAAATATCGCGTCGATTTTGTGCCCGGTAAGCAGGTCACGGTGCACGTCGATGGTGTGGACAACCCGCTCAGTGGCAACGTGCGTTGGGTCTCTGACGAGCCGTCATTCACCCCCTATTTTGCTCTGACAGAAGAGGAGCGTTCACGTTTGATGTATCTCGCCGAGGTGGATCTCGACGCAGCTGCCCAATCGCTCCCTTCCGGCGTGCCCGCGCAGATCGATTTGGGAGACTGAGCATGAATCAAATCAACTGCGGCGATTACGCGATTCAAGCCGAAAATGTAGTGAAGAAATTTGGCGAGTTTACCGCCATAGATAGCATCACGCTTAACGTTCCCAAGGGCAGCATTTACGGTTTTCTCGGGCCAAACGGCTGTGGTAAATCGACCACCATCCGCGTACTGACCGGGCTACTGAGCCCAACCGAAGGTAAGGTGGATGTGCTCGGATTGCAGATACCGCGTCAATCGGAACAACTGCGACTTAAAATTGGCTACATGACGCAGAAGTTCTCCCTGTACGACGACTTAACCGTGCAAGAGAACCTGCAATTTATCGGGCAGATCTTCGGTATGGATCGTAAAGCGCTCAAGCAGCGCGTGGACGAGCAGCTCGCCACCTATGGGCTGGATCAGCGCCGCAAACAGCGGGTTTCTGGCATGAGCGGCGGACAAAAACAGCGTCTTTCTTTGGCAGCGGCCACCATGCACAATCCTGAGCTGTTGTTTTTAGATGAACCGACTTCGGCGGTTGACCCAGAAAATCGCCGCGATTTTTGGGAGCAGTTGTTCGATCTTTCCGATCAAGGCACCACCATTTTGGTGACCACTCACTACATGGACGAAGCCGAACGCTGCCACCGTTTAGCGATTATGGAAGCGGGCCTGATCCGCGCCGATGGCGCGCCTGAAGAGCTGATGGCGCAAATGGGGGTCAAGATTGTTGAAGTAAAAGCAAACCAGTTGCGCGCCCTAAAAGAAGCCCTGTTGCCACTGCCGCAAGTGCGCTCCGCCGCTCAGCTCGGTATTCGTTTGCGGGTGCTGATTGACCAAAGCGTGCCCGATCCAATCGCGTGGTTGAAAAGCCAATTTCCTCATCTGCAACAAGCGGAAATGAATCTGGCCCGACCCAGTTTGGAAGATGTGTTTGTTTCTGTCACTGGGGAGGGTCGCCAATGAACGCGCTGTTTCGCATGAAAGCGATTGTGGTTAAAGAGCTTCGTCAGTTATCTCGTGATCGCATCACCTTTGGCATGGTGGTGATGATCCCGCTTATCCAGTTGCTGCTCTTTGGTTATGCGATCAACACCGATATTCGCGATATTCCCGTGGCAGTGGTCGATCAAAGCGAAAGTACCGCAGGACGCCTCTTGACCCAATCAGTCAGGGTGACACAAGTGGTGAACGTTACCCAGCACTACGCCACCGCAGAGCAAGCTGAGCAGGCGATTCAAGACGGTATTGTGCGCGCGGCGCTGATCTTGCCGCCTGATCTGACACAACGTATGGCGCAGGGGCGCGAGCTCGGGCAGTGGATTGTCGATGGCTCCGATACCATGATCAGCTCGGCGATCCTTGGTTTGCAAAATATGCCGTTGACCGACTTTGATTTTGAGCTCAGGCCCAAAGTGCAGAAAACCTTTGAAGTGGCGCTTTATTACAACCCGAGTCGCCGCTCTGCGGTCAATATCGTGCCGGGTTTGCTTGGGGTGATCCTCACCATGACGATGATTTTGTTCACCAGCGCGGCGATTGTGCGTGAGCGCGAACGAGGCAATTTGGAGCTGCTCATCACCACGCCCGTGCGCTCATTTGAGCTGATGGTGGCGAAAATTGTGCCGTATATTTTTGTCGGCCTGATTCAGGTGTTCATCATTTTGGGTTTGGGTCACTTTATTTTCGGCGTGCCCATTAATGGCGCGGTCAGCCAGATCTTGCTCGGGACACTGCTGTTTATTTCCGCCAGTTTGACGCTCGGTTTGGTGATCTCCACCATCGCCACTACCCAATTACAAGCCATGCAGATGACGGTGTTTATCCTGCTGCCCTCGATTTTGCTCTCAGGCTTCATGTTCCCCTACGAGGGGATGCCCGTCGCGGCGCAATGGATTGCTGAAGTGCTGCCCGCTACCCACTTTATGCGAATGATCCGCGGCATTGTGCTGCGCGGCGCGGATTTATTCGACCTATGGCGCGACACCATCTGGATGATTGGTTTCACCCTATTTGGCCTGATTCTCGCGTCTTTCAGGTTTAAAAAATCCCTCGACTGAACCTATCCAGCCCCGCTTTGGGGCTGGTTTTTACTATACAAAATGAGCAACAGGCTAAACAAAGCGATTCGCTGCACAAGCTTGGTAGAGAATTGTTGACCGAATGCCAACCCATTCATTACGTTGCTCATCTTACCGATAGAAGCATCAATCGCTGAATAGCGCTGGGGAAAATATGAAAATAGCCATCATTGGGCTGGGCGACATCGCGCAGAAAGCTTACCTACCTGTGATTTGCCAAAGAGCTGGGATTGAACTGGTGTTTTGCACCCGCAACGCGCAAACTTTAGCGCAGTTAGCACAGCAGTATCGCGTGACTGAAGTGTGTCAGGATTATCGCCAACTGCTGGAGATGAAGGTGGATGCGGTGATGATCCACGCGGACACGCAGATTCACTACGAAATTGCCGCGTTTTTCCGGTTCATCCGGAAAATCGATACTTCGCCTCATGACTGGCTTTGATTTTTAACTCAAAAAATTCCCAATCACGATACCCATAGGCGACTTTGTTCAGCGTCTTTATTCGGTTGTTCACACCCTCTAC
>NZ_JZAM01000180.1:0-371 GCF_000960595.1 Vibrio sp. S234-5 | reverse complement strand
CGCCCTTTCACGGCGGTAACAGGGGGTCGACTCCCCTACGGGATACCACGGGTCGTTAGCTCAGTCGGTAGAGCAGTTGACTTTTAATCAATTGGTCGCAGGTTCGAATCCTGCACGACCCACCATTCCTTCCATTGGGAATTAAAATCAAGAAATGGGGCTATAGCTCAGCTGGGAGAGCGCCTGCCTTGCACGCAGGAGGTCAGCAGTTCGATCCTGCTTAGCTCCACCATTCTTGAATAAATGGGCGATTAGCTCAGTTGGGAGAGCACCTGCCTTACAAGCAGGGGGTCACTGGTTCGAACCCGGTATCGCCCACCACTCTTTAAATATTTTTGTGTCACTAAATGAAGCCTCCTCTTAATGTGGAT
>NZ_JZAM01000018.1:0-402 GCF_000960595.1 Vibrio sp. S234-5 | reverse complement strand
TGAATAATGGAAGGTAAAACGAAGTTCCGGCAGTTTTTACGGTTTAGCGCGGATACTATCGAGTAGCAGACAGGCGGACGCTCCCATCAGGAGATTGATTGTCCATTTCGGTGTCATCAACAGATGGGGGCGACCTATCGTTCTGGCGAGAGTTTCGCTGTAAACCTTGTTGGTCTCCGGATGAGGTGCGCTGAGGTTATATGCGCCCTGTGCATGAGGGGTCTCAAGTAAATAGATCATCGCTCGGACCAGGTCTTGCCGGTGAATCCGAGGCAGATATTGCTGGCCATTGCCTATCGGCCCACCTAAAGCTAGACGGTAGGGTAGCAACATTTTAGCCGGTGCACCGCCGCCTAAGCCAAGCACCACGCCCGTGCTTAACAGACTAACGCGGTTTTGTTC
>NZ_JZAM01000179.1:0-1969 GCF_000960595.1 Vibrio sp. S234-5 | reverse complement strand
AAAAGCCAAAACCTAAAAAACTGAAATGACTCATAAATTTGAAAAACAGACTTCGAATTTTGGCAATTCAACCCCAAAAACTTGTGGTCGAAATACTGATTGAGCCAGCCGCACCAACCTCGCGCTTGCCCGAAAATTGACTGAGGCAATTCTCTGAATTTCCAGCGCCAAAGAACAAGTGTCCGAAAAACAGCGCCCACTGAAGCCAACTTGCCGACAAACACAAAACCAACACACCGAGGGAGCAAAGAAAAGATGCAACCAACTGATTTTTGGTGATTAAGCATAACGCCCGGTTAAGGGGCAGCCAACGCCATTACCAAGCTTCCGCATAACACCGTAACCAAAAAAATCAACGCATGATAAAAATGCCGCGCGTTGGCTGTCCCTCTTGAACCGTTTGTTATGTTTAAGCTTCAATGACTTACGTTTTACCAAAACCAAGATTAACTCGTTTTTGACTGACAAACAAAAGTCAAAAACCAGAAGACTGAAACGACTCATAGACTTGAAAAACAAACTTCGAATTTCGGCAATTCAATCACAAAAACCTGTGATCAAAATACTGATTGAGCCAGCGAAACCAACATCGCGCTTGCCCAAAAATTGATTGAGGCAGTTTTCTGAATTTCCAGCGCCAAAGAATAATTGTCCGGAAAACCGCGCCCACTGAAGCTAACTTGCCGACAAACACAAAACCAATCAGCCGAGGGAACAAAGAAAAACCATAATCCACTGATTTTTGGTGATTAAACATAACGCCCTGCTAAGGGGTGAGCAATGCACTGCAAAAGCGACCGCACACCAACTTAATCACAAAACCCACCGCATGCTGAAAATGCCACGCATTGCGAATCCCACTTAAGCAGTTTGTTAGCTTAAATTTCAGCACCTTAGATTTACCAAACCCGAGACTAACCCAGTTTGGAAAAACGACAAACCACCTGAGTTTTAAAACCCGAAATGACTCAAACTTTGTGGCCGTTCATTTGCTTTAAAAACCAGTAAATTTTGAAAACACGTTTTCGCAAAACTCAAAGCGAAGGCTAAACCTTCCAAAGCGACTTTGCGCCAAACTGGCTAACCTCACGCATTCCCAAAACTCAATTGAGGCAACAGCTCGAAACTCACGTTGACAAACAATGCTGATTTGCCGAAAAGCCTGAACAAATTGGCAAAGGAAGAAAAAAAAGGCCACAACCAATTGATTTTCATTGTTTTAAGCTAACGCTGCGTTAAGGGGTGAATGCCGCCTAAACCAAGTTTCTGCAGACCACTTTCACCACCAAAACTCACCGCATACTAAAAATGCCACGCGGCATGAATCCCTCTTAAACGCCTTGTTAGGCCTGTTATTCTCGATCTTTATAATCTTTTGGGAATGACTTCCCATACCACTTCATGCAAACCTCATAGGTGCGCTTAGAGCCGGTTGCATAACCTATACCTAGTTCAACATGACATATCCCTAAACCCATTATTTTATCTTCAGTTAATGCTTTAGCCTTTTTGTCCCGATGATTTATAGCCATTACATCCAATAGCACTTCAATTTTGCTACCTGGTTGAAAATCATGCCAGTACAAAGAACCTATCAGAATTTCTTCTACGCCATTCGCATCACTTACCTTAAGTTTATATATTGGCTTTCCGTACCCTTCATGAACTGACATGACTACACCAGTTACCCCCAGAAAAGTCGATTTCAGCTTTTCACCGAGTCTTTTAGCATTTGAAATATCTTCCGAGCCATGTGGAGTTCTCCACTCTGAAGCGAGTGAACTGAAAGACAAAATAACTGACAGAAAGATAATCAATTTCACTGTATTCTCCTTAGAGGCCTAACGCCCTGCTAAGGGGTGAGCAATGCTCTACCAAAGCTACCGCACACCACTTTAATCACAAAACCCGCCGCATGCTGAAAATGCCACGCATTGCGAATCCCGCTTAAGCACGTTGTTAGCTTAAA
>NZ_JZAM01000178.1:0-51490 GCF_000960595.1 Vibrio sp. S234-5 | reverse complement strand
CTCTTCCGTTTCCAAAAACCGTCAAGGCTTTCGGCCTTCTTTCCTTTCTCTGTATAAATGACGGCACTTGTCTTCATATCAATCACAACCGTCATGAAGCCACTTTTTGAGCCACAGTAAATCTCATCAATTCCAATGTGAGTGACGTTTTTAAGACAAGGTTGAGAGTATCGCTTTTGCAGGTAATGCTTCTGAATATCTTTCACTGTATCCCAACAGACACCACATAGCTTGGCAATGGCATTGATGGTGACGTTCAATGCTGACAGCGAGAGAACATACTGTTCAAAGCCCTTTGTGTAACGCACTTTGGGACGAGGAACAAAGTTAAGCGGCAAATACCCGAGTGTATTACAAGCTCGGCATTCAATCCGCTGGTTTGCTATCTGGATGTAACAGGGGCTAGTGCCGATTGGCGTAGCGATAAAACGGCGAACCTTACCTCCTTTTTTTTATGACATCACGACTACGACATGATGGACATTTAATATGAGGATTGTGTGCTACGTGAAAGATGGTCGCGTCACCATCAAACTCTGTAGAGCAATAATGGAAAGGGCCGCGTATTCCAAAGCGATGGTAAAGAAGTGAAGTTGACATTAACTGGCTATTTTTGGCGATATGGTATCAGAAAAGCCATTCAGGTATCGATTTTCCGGATGAACCCCTATAGCAGAGTCGCGAATAAAACCAATCGAAAACATCACTTTACCTAATGAACCAAATCAGTATAATGCGCCAAAATACAAATGATAATTGTTATTATTTGCATCAAGGAGAGTCGTTGTGTTGTCCCCGGTATTTCTGCTAGCGCTTTCAGCCACGTCACCTTTGCCCCAAACTTGGCAGCAAGAGTTTGACATCGAGCAAACCACGCACCAGCCTGTGCTCACTGAGTCGCAAACCTATTTTCGCGGCACACTCACCAGTGATGCGCCACTACAGTCTGCCTCGATTGTCGATCAGCAAGGCCAAGTGGTGAAACAACTGCTCAGCGCTGGGCAGAAAGAAGCAGAGATCTTCTGGCTGGCGGATAAGGCAGGGCGCTATCAGATAGAGATCCAGCCGTTTGCGCAGCAAAATGCTCACATTTCGCTTAATTTGAACAAGTTGGCCCTAAAGTCTGATCAACGTGTATTACCACAACATCCGTTGCTCAGCTCGTTGCTTCAGAAGACGCACGATGCGATTGTGGCCAGCAACGCCGATGCTGAGTCGCGCTTCTGGCAGCGAATAGAACAAGCAGGGACACCCCTGATCGAGCCGATTGATGATGAGCAAATGCTCCTCACATTTCTTTGGCGCGGTGAAGCAGACAACGTTCGTTTGCTCGGCAGCCCGTACGATGGCCATGTGCACTTAGCCCGTTTAGCCAATAGCACTATCTGGTACAAAAGCTATGTGGTGCCAGCACAAACCCGCCTTTCTTATCGTTTAGCGCCCAATGTGCCACAAATTGTGAGTGACGAATCTCAAGATGCGTGGCGCGAGCAGCGCCGCGCGGTGCTTGCAACAGCAGGGCCCGATCCTCTTAATCACAACGCGCCTTTTGCGCAAGACGATACGCTGTTTTCTACTGCTTCCACCGTGACGTTACCGAAAGCGCTGAGCGATGAGATAACCCGGCCACAGGGCAACCTAACTGGCCAAGTGACGACGTTTAGCTACGACAGTGCGATGCTGAATAATCGCCGCACCATCCACCTCTATCAACCCCACGCCCGCTATGCGGTGACGCCAGCCTCACCGCTGCTTATTTTGTTCGATGGGGATGCTTATCTGGGGCGCGCCTCTGTACCGACCATGTTGGACAACTTAATTGCGCAGAAAAAAATACCGCCACTGCGAGCGGTGTTTATCAATAACCCGCTTCCCAGCTTACGTGCTCAAGAGCTGACTCCCAACGATCGCTTTGCCGATTTCATGGCCAACGAGTTCAAGCCGTGGTTGTGTCAGGTGCATGGCATTTGCCCCAAGGCGGAAGAGACCATTCTTTCAGGCTCAAGCTTCGGTGGCTTGGCCTCAATGGCGATTGCTTTTCGCCGCCCCGATGCCTTTGGCAAAGTGCTCAGTCAATCAGGTTCGTTTTGGTGGGGAGAAAGCCCGCACAGCAGCGAGTGGTTGACGCAGCAGTTCGCGCTTAGCGAGCGCAAAGATATCGACATTTACATGAACGCGGGCGTGTTCGAAGTCAGCCCGGATTCGGCAAACATACTGAAAACCAACCAAAAGCTGCACAAAGTGCTGAAAGAGAAAGGTTACTCCGTGGTCTTTGAACAGGTAGCCGGTGGCCATGACTACTTCAGTTGGCGCGTCATGTTGGCACAAGGTTTAGCCCAGTTTTTTAACCAGGATAAAAAGGAATGAAAAAGAGAATGAAAAAATCAGCACTCAGTTACGCAATTACGTTGGCGGTTTTCTCCCTCCCTGTTTTGGCGGATACAACGCATAGTTCTGACGTGGATGTTATGGTGGTGACCGCGACCACCAACCAAACCTCGTTGCGCGAAGCGCCAGCGACCATTAGCGTGATCACCAGTGAGGATCTCAACCGCAAGCCAGTGAATGATGTGGCCAGCGCACTCGAAAGTGTCCCCGGTGTGCATGTGGTGCGCAGTTCTGGTAGCGAGCCGAATATCATTATTCGTGGTTTGAAGAACAACAATACCGCACGGGACAACTTTACCTTGTTGCTGGTCAATGGCCGTCGTATCAATTCCAGTGAGACGATGGTACGCGGTGCCGGTTTTGATTTCTCCAGCATTCCGATTAGCGCCATTGATCGCATTGAAGTGATCCGCGGGCCGATGTCGTCGCTTTATGGCAGTGATGCGCTCGGCGGAGTAGTGAACGTTATCCTCAAACAGCCAACGGAAGAGACGCGTGTTAACGCCAGCCTCTCTTATTCGCACCCCGAAGAGGGGGATGGCGCTATGACCAAAGGCAACGTTTGGGTCAGTGGTAGCGCACGACCTGACAAACTGCTTTACTCTGTGGCAGCAGAAGTGAGCCAGCAAGATGCTTGGTTCCCTGACGATGTGCATGCTGGGAATAACTTCTCCGGCAACGCAGAGCAGGAACGTAAAGGTATCCAAGCGGCATTGACTTGGCTTGTAAATGAAAATAACAAAATCCTATGGGACATCAGCTATCTGGAAGATAAGCGTACCTATCCCGACACCGATAGAAACAGTTCGTCGGATGATGACATCACCAACGGTAAAAAGTACACCACCTCGTTGGGCCATCAAGGAGAGTGGAGTTGGGGTAATGACAACATCAACTATTTGTACGAAAACTCGAAAATCCATGATGACAACACGCACCCTCTGTTAGAGGTTGCCAATGCGAAACAGCAAAACCACTCACTGGATGCTAAGTTTGGCATCACGGCCATCGATGGACAATTGATTACCACTGGCTTTGATGTTCTTTACACCTCAATCGACATCGACCGAGATTACAATGACAGCCAATCGCTGACGCAAAGTGCGCTGTTCTTGCAAGATCAGATCACTTTGAGTGATACCTTGTCAGCAACGCTGAGTGGCCGCTTAACCCACAACAACAATTTTGGCAGTGATTTCACCCCAAGAGCGTACTTGGTGTATACCCCAAGCGATCGTTTGACCCTCAAAGGGGGCTATGCGGAAGGTTTTAAAACGCCTTCTATTTACCAATCATCGAAAGATTTCACTCTGGTCAGTTGTGGCGGTGCTTGCTACCTGACGGGCAATCCCGACCTCAAGCCGGAGAGCTCAAAAACTGTTGAGTTCACCTCTAGTTACCGTGGTGATAGCTGGTTTGTTCAGGGCACTGTGTTTGCAAACCAGATTGAAAATATGATTGACCGAGACACCTCAACACGTGCGACAGGCTTTATTACCTACCAGAACATTGAAGACGATGTTGAGTCGAAAGGTTTAGAGCTGGAAGGCGATCTGGATATCAGCGATACCCTCTATCTCAACGCGAATGCCACATACACCAAAACCGAAGTGAAAGCGACGGGGTTGGATTTGGAAAACGTACCGTCATGGTTGGCGAGCGTTACGCTGAACTGGGACGCAAGCGCGGATCTCACTCTGTTTGCTTCAGCTAACTACACGGGGAAACAGTTGGGCTACAGTTATAGCCTCGGTGAGAACATCTGGTTTGACCCGTATGTGATCGCCAACCTTGGTGCCAGCTATCGCATCAACCATGATTGGACGGTAAAAGCAGGCATCACCAACTTCCTAGACAAAAATCTTCAAGCGGAAAGCCAAGATTATCAAGAAAGTGAGATTGGCCGCTCTTACTACATCACCGTCGATATGGCGCTGTAATAACAAGCCTTAGCCTTCCCCAGACACTGGTTTGGGGAGGGCTTGATAACCTGTGCCGTTCTTCCTCAAGAAACTCCTCTTTTACTCTCCGTTTTTCTCTTTATCTGGTTTGTTTTTCATTTGGGTGCGGAATGCGCTTTTTCCTTGAGTAACAGGAAAGGTTATTTTTATACAGAAATTAACATCAATGAAATATGTGATTTAACCCGCACTGGGTGAGAGTGGCGAAATTTCATGCAGAATGGCATCCTCCGTACCTAGCTCACAAAAGCGCCTTTTCCTCCCCCTTTCTACGCCCTAAAAATGTGCAGTATTTCACGACCTCTCCTTCTACTTTCCGTGATCCCGATACCCGCATTGCATTAATTATTAACGACAAAAATCTTTACTGAGTTTTCTCACATTTTGCTGGCAAACGAAATTCTTAGCATAACTGGGCTTTTTATAATTACGCATATGGATATAGAACGTGAACATACAACCTTTTAATTTATCAATGGTGGCGAAAGCCATTTTACCTCTGTTGGCCACATCGATCGTTGCTGGCTGTAACTCTTCAAACAGCGACAGCAGCACCCCGCAACAACCGGAACCCAGCAAAACGGCGCGTGTTTACTATAAAGCGAATAGTGCAGTGGCAGCGGCCGATACCTCTGCTTACGACAAAGCTTCGCTGTATGTATGGAACAATGACAACTGCAATAGCTACGCCGAAACCGATCCCAATGCCAACGACTGGGGAACAGGCATAGCGCCAAAAGGGGTAGACGACAAGCTCGGTGCTTACTGGGATCTCGACGTCCGTGAAGATGCAACCCAGTGTATCAATTTTATTCCGCGCATTGATGGCAACAAACCGCTGGGCGATTTCGATGCCAAGCTCGATCTGACGCAAACAGGCAAAAACAACGCGGTGTTTACCCAAGAAGGCGTCAAGGCGGTTTATCCTGAGCTGATCCCGACCTCTGACATTCCTGCAAACACGGCGCGCGTTTACATGAACACGCCAGATGGCGACCAAAGTGCGTTCCGCTTGCATGTGTGGAATGACGACACGTGTAAAAACTATGGCTCAACCAATACCAGTTGGCCTGGCATTGAGCCGACGGGCGTGAGTGAGGTGTATGGCCCGTATTGGGACTTGCCTGTCACCGGTACCGACAGCTGTCTCAATATCATTCCAAACAACAAATCGAATGGCGATTACCAAACCGCGAACTTGAAGTTTGAGTTTGATAAAACCACGGTGATTGGCAATGTGGCGTTTGTTTTCAAAGGCACCGATAAGGTTTACTACACCGCTTTGGCGCAAAAACCAGTGGCACAAGTGGAACTGGCGGGCGCGAGCGCGATTTTTGCCGATGATAAAGTCATCCTAGTCAATGCCAAAGACGCAACCAGCGTCACGCTCTACTATTCACAAAGCGGCGAACTCGCGTTTGACAGCGCGACTAAAAAAGTCACTGGCGCCACCAAACAGGTGACGTCGAGCAAAGTGGCAAGCGGCGATTGGGCCAGCGCTAAACCCCATTTGAAAAATGATTTTATCGGTTTTGAGATGGACTTTAGCGGCGAAGGTCTCGCGCTGAAAGATCTGTTGAAAGGTCAGCTAATGGTGGTGGCTAGCGACGCGACAGGCGTTATCAAGGCGACCGAAGTGCAGCCAGCCAGCGCACTGGACGCATTATACGCGGATAGCGCGACCAAGCTAAGCTATGGCGCGATCATCAACCAAGACAGCAGCACCACGTTCCGTTTGTGGGCACCGACCGCGCAAAGCGTCAAACTGATCCCTTACAGCGCAGATAAACAGGCACAAAGCGCAATTGCAATGAGCTTTGACGCCAGTAGCGGTGCTTGGGTAGCAGAAAACACAGCGTTAAAACACGGTGATTTCTACCGCTACGAAGTGACGGTTTACCACCCTGCAACCGACGAAGTGGAAACCTATCAAGTGACCGACCCGTATTCATTGAGCTTGTCGATGAACTCGGAATACAGCCAAGTGGTGGATCTGGAAAATGCCGAGCTGAAACCGTCGGGTTGGGATGCGCTTGCCGCGCCGCACGCGCAAGATAACCCAGCCAGCTTTGTCTTGTACGAAGCGCACATTCGTGATTTCTCTGCGCTAGACAGTTCAACCATTGAAGCGAACCGTGGCAAATACAAAGCCTTTACTCAAAGTGGTAGCGCGCCTGTTGAGCATTTGAAGAATCTGGCGAAATCGGGTGTTACTCATTTGCATCTGTTGCCTACCTTTGACATCGCGACCATCAACGAAGATCCAAGCAAAGTGGCCGATATCAACGCTAAGTTCGCCAAATTGTGTGAACTCGACGCTAGCGTGAAAGATGACAAAGACTTTGGCGGCTACTGCGCCGGAGATGAAACCATCGCCGCGGTGTTTGACACTCTGTCAAAGGCCGACAGCAAAGACAATGCGGTGGTTCAGCGCCTCAACAGCCATGTTCGTAATGTTGACTCATTCAACTGGGGTTACGATCCATACCACTACACGGTGCCAGAAGGCTCTTACTCCTCTGACGCCGAGGGCATGACGCGCATCAAAGAGTTCCGTGAGATGGTGATGGCGGTGAAACAGGATGTCGGTATGAACGTCGTGATGGATGTGGTGTACAACCACACCAACGAATCGGGCGTCTCTTCCAAGTCGGTTCTCGATCGCATTGTGCCTTGGTATTACCAGCGCTTGAACGAATTCTCTGGCGCGGTGGAGCAATCCACCTGCTGCTCAAACACCGCTCCTGAGAACAAAATGTTCGGCAAATTGATCGACGATTCGATCGCCACTTGGGTGAAAGAGTACAAGATTGATGCCTTCCGCTGGGATTTGATGGGACATCACCCACTGGCGCAAATGCAGCAAACCCTCGCGGCGGCGCAAGCGGTCGATCCACACGTTTACTTCTACGGTGAAGGGTGGAACTTTGGTGAAGTAGGCAATGATCGCATGTTCAAGCAAGCGACACAGCCGAACTTAGGCGGCACGGGCATCGGCTCTTTCTCTGACCGTCTGCGCGACGCCGTTCGCGGTGGAGGCCCATTTGATGGTGAAGCGACCCTGTGTTCGAACCAAGGTTTTGGTAACGGTATTTACGTACAAGTGAATGACAAAAATACTCAAACCGCAGAGCTGAAGAAAACCGCGCTGCACTTGGCGGATCTCACTCGCCTTGGTATGGCGGGCAACCTGAAAGAATTCCCATTTACCGACAGCACAGGCAAAGCGATTACAGGTGGTGAGCTGGACTACAACGGCCAACCGGCTGGTTATGCGCAAGATGCGTGGGAAATTCAAAACTACGTCTCTAAGCATGACAACCAAACATTGTGGGACAACAACCAGTACAAGATTGCGTACGACGTGACGTCTGCTGATCGTACTCGCATGCAGGCGGTCAGCCTGTCAACGGCGGTGCTGGGACAGGGGATTCCGTTTATCCACATGGGCAGTGAGCTGCTTCGTTCTAAATCGATGCAGCGCGACTCGTACGATTCGGGTGACTGGTACAACCGTGTTGATTTCACCAAACAAGACAACAACTGGAATGTTGGCTTGCCACGTGAAGATAAAGATGGCAGCAACTGGGGCATCATTAGCGATGTCATCACAGGTTCGAGTGATCGCGCCATGCCAACCGCAACAGACATCGGCAACATGGACAAGTTCTTCAATGAACTGGCGGCGCTGCGTGCATCCTCTGGCTTGTTGACCTTAGGCAAAGGCAGCGAAATCATCAAACGAGTTAAGTTCCACAACACTGGCGCGGATCAAACCCCGGGTCTGATTGTGATGAGCGTGGATAACAGCGGTGAGCTGTACGACGCGAAAGTGGATGCAACTCGTGATGGCTTAGTGGTGGTGGTGAACGCTTCACCAAGCGCATTGAGCAGCTTCGCTCACTTTGATGCGACAGGTTACAGCCTGCATGCCATTCAAGCTGCCGCTGGCAATGATTCTTTGGCGAAAAACCAAGATCAAGTGGCGTCAGTGACCGAGGGCAAACTCTCTGTGCCTGCGTGGTCTGTGGCGGTGTTTGAGAAGCTGCGTAACTAACGCTTCACTCATTCTATCGGCCTAAAAACAAACCCCACCAAAATCGGTGGGGTTTGTCTATTCAAACAGGGCAACTTCTGACTTTGACATAGCGCCAAAGCGTGCGCGAAATGTTAATGCGTTTTTTGATTGGCTTCGGCAAACTTCTCCAGCCCCAGTACCAAGACAAACGCCAGCAAGGCCATGATGATGGCCAAGCCTAACTGCGAAGGTTGCGAGGTCAGACTTTCAAACTCGAATGGAGAGAGATTATGTTGCACCAGAGGCACTTGCTCACCTTTGGAGTTGAGGCGCCAACTGATGGTCTCTTTCCATGGCCAAATTTTCGGTAGTGTGCCGATCATCAATCCGGTGAGAAACATCAAGGTGAAATCGCGAAAGCGGCGTAACAGCCAAGAGAGCACATGAGAAAACGTCAGCAAGCCCGCGACACATCCGGCGAGAAACAGTCCGAGAATATCAAGCTGCACGTTTTTGACCGCGCCGAGCACAGGCGCGTACATGCCGATCAGCAGCAAAATAAAGCTGCCAGAAATGCCCGGTAAGATCATTGCGCAGATGGCAATCGCGCCTGCTAACAGGACATTGAGCGACGTCGGTTCAAGATGCAGTGGTTTGAGCACCGTGATGCTGTAGGCGAAAACGATGCCGAGTAGCAGCAGAGCAAAACGCGTCACATCTTTGCGTTCAACTTGTCTGAGAATGTGGTACACGGAAACGAGGATCAGGCCAAAAAAGAACGACCAAATCGGGATCGGGTGATTGGCCAGCATCCAAGTAATTAGCTTAGCCAGCGTGGCGATACTGGTGAGTACGCCGCCGAACAGCGCAATGAGGAAAAAACCGTTGATGTGCTGAAAAGCGGCTGTAAAGCCTTGGGCTTTCCATAAACGAAAAATGCTCGGGTTAATGCGGCGAATACTTTCAAGTAGGGTGTCGTAAATACCAGTGATAAAAGCGATGGTACCCCCAGAAACGCCCGGGACCACATCGGCGGCGCCCATGGCCAGCCCTTTGAGAAACGTGGATAAATAATTCATGGCTCATAAACCGTCAGAAAACAGAGTGGAGGAGTATAACCAGATTCAAGGTAAAAAAGTATGCAATCACTTTGAATCGTGCCGCCGCGATCTTCTGATGCAATGGAAGTGGCAAATGTTGGGTGAAAATTAATCACCTCAATAAGAATATGGCTATTTGCGTAGGAGGTTGCATTTTGCAATTGCAAAATGCAACAAAGATCCAATCAATGAGAAAAATATGAGACATTTAGCTAAAAATAGAGCTTTCAATCTTGGCATGAATCATGCATAATCTCTTTCGACCCTTATTAAGCCGAGGGTCACCTAGCCAACTGACGTTGTTAGTGGATATATATTGTTCACACCATACATAAGCCAATCGCACCTTTTTGCGGTTGGCTCTTTTTTTATCTGCGTTTTGGTTTGGACGCTTTTTGACCTATTCGCCATTGACGGAACATCCGTTTCCCGCCGCACTTTTCTTGCCTAGGCTTTGCTTTGTGCTTTTAAGGTTAAGCGATCATCCACCACCATATTGTTTTCGAGCTCGTGCACGGTGGCAATACGACAGCGTTTTTCCGGCGCTAGCTTTTCATACTCAGTGAGATAGATATCACTGTGGATGTGTTCGGCCATCATTTTGACCATCAAACGGTTGTTGGAAAATAGCCCCTGCGTCTCCTCGCGATGTGAAAACATCATCGCTTGTTTCATGTCCACCACCAGCATAAAGCGGTGTGAAGGATAACGCTGCTCTGGGCTGTCGGATCGCGAATAGTGCTCGACTTTCGGATGCGGCAAGGTTAAGCGATTGAAAGAGAAAACAATGACGCGTACTCCACGTTCAATCGCGTGGCAGATCTCATCGGCGAGTAGGTCGAGATGAAAATCGGTATTGAGATAGACTTCGATCTGCGCCAGGTTCAGCATCTCGCGCGCTTTTTGCAGCAGGTTTTCAAAACCAGAGACGTTATAGATAAACTCTTTCTCTTCCTGAAGCATCATGCGTGAGAGCTCTTTTTTCAGGATCTGAATGTTTTCTATGGTTTTTTTCTCAATCTGGCTAAAAATCAAATCGGGCGATTTGGCCTCGTACTCTTTGGTCTCACCATCGGACATAAAGATGCAGCCATTTTTGTACAAGTTATCAATCGATGAATAGACAGATGAGCGAGAGAGCGAAATCTCTTTGGCAATTTTATAACCGCTGGCGCGGCCATTTTTGAGTAAATTGATATAAACCAAGGCATCGGTCTTGGTAAAGCCAAAGTCCATCAGTTTTGTTACCAGCTCGGTCACGGGGGTTCCTCGGTAATGATTCACGCGAATTTTCCTGTCAAGGTTACCACTCCTCATGCAGTGAATGTAGAAGGTTGTGCACAATTTACGGTGCACATCGAGACGGCGCCCTCGGCAAAACGATACTCATCGTTGTGCAGACATAAAATTTCCGGTAGGGCGTCAAATTGGCAGTAGCGGCTTAAAGTGCTTTTGAGCGTTAAGGCGAGATCAGGGTGCAGGATCAAGCTGCCACTTAAGACCAGCAGCTTAGGTTGGAAGCGAAACACCGCATCGGAGAGCGATCTGGCAAGCTGATCGACCCAGATACGATAGATGCGCGTTGACCAAGCGTGGTTGTCATCAACACCAAAGACGATGTCGCGCGCGGTGCGATGTTGCAAAGAGAGCTGATGATATTGGCGCTCAATCCCCTTGCGTGACAAGTACTGACGAATGCACTCATCACTGCCGCAGTTGCACAGCGGTGTCAGCCCGTCAATTAAGCTTTGATACCCTTTGAGCGGTTTGTGCGCCCAACCTAAATCGAGCACGTGGCGATACGGTTCGCGTCGGCAAAGCTGATCGGTAACGTACAGCTCGCAGCCGTCATCCAATACCGCGCTTAAAACGTTGCCTTGCGGCAGGTTTGGGATTTGCGCTAAGGCGATCACCGCCGGATTAAACAACTGGCAGGGCACCGAGAGGTGCGTTGTCAGCCAATCGGTCAATACCTCTTTGCCATTGGAGAGTGCGCCTTGCCAGCAATCGGGCATGAGATTGATACCGACCAGTGTCAGTGGGCCGAACATGCGCTGCATGCTCAGCGCCATGCTAGTGATGACTTCAGCGGTTTGCTGCGCGCTGAGTGGCGTTTTGAGCTGATTGCGATAACGGGGCTGCCCATCGTTATCGATGAGCACCCCCCAGATCCATTCTGAATCGACAGAAAGACCCAGCTTCATAGCACTTCCGCAGTGGTGAGATCACGCAGTTCAAAGCCAAACGCGGGCAAAGCAAGCTCAGTGCCGTTGATAAGACAGCGCGCTTCACTGTCGCTGTTGTTGAGGGCCACTTGCAGTGCGCCTTTGCGAAAAGCCACCACGTGTGGATGATCCACCTCGATCCACTCTAAGTAAGGCAGGTTGCACTCCGGGTAGGCTTGGCGAAGTCGAATCAGCTTTTGCATAAAGGCTTTGAATTCGAGATCTTGCTGCTGCTCATCCCAAATCATGCATTTGCGGTTTAGCTCTAGGCCCATGCCTTTTTGCCCGTCCATGCCCACTTCGCCGCCGTAGTAGATACACGGAGAGCCCACTTGGGTGAACATAAACAGATACGCCAGTTTCGCTTTGCGCTTGTCGTTGCCACACAGGCTCAACAGGCGCGTGGTGTCGTGGCTTTCCAGCAGATTAAACATCGCCTCATTGACGTTACGCGGGTAAGCAAGGTAAGAGCGCGTGACCGCATTGATGAAGCTGGTTTTGTCGTCGTAGCCAAGGGCAAAGAAGTCGGTGATCGCCTGTGTCAGCGGATAGTTCATCAGCGAGTCATATTGATCGCCGCGCAGCCACGGCATGCCTTCGTGCCAGATCTCGCCCAAAATGTAGCAATCGGGCTTGATGCCTTTGACCAAACGGCGGAAATCACGCCAGAACTCGTGATCGACCTCGTTGGCTACGTCCAAACGCCAGCCGTCGATATCAAACTCTTGTACCCAATGGCGCGCTACATCCAACAGGTAGGCGCGGCACTCTGGGTTTTCGGTATTGAGTTTGGGCATTTCTGCCACATTGCCGAACGTTTCGTAATTGAGGTTGCTAAAGTCCCACTCCGATTTGGGCTTGTCTGGATAAACCGGAAATTGCTTGATCCAGAACCAATCGGCGTAGCGAGACTCAGCGCCTTTTTCCACCACATCCAACCACAGTGGGGATTGATGGCCGATGTGGTTGAATACCGCGTCTAACATCACCTTCATGCCACGACGGTGCGCTTCTTGAACCAAAGCACGGAATGCCTCGTTGCCGCCAAAATGCGGGTCGACATTGTAGTAATCGACCGTGTCGTATTTGTGGTTGGCATTGGCGGTGAAAATCGGGCAGAAATAGAGACCATTGACCCCGAGTTCTTGCAAGTAATCGAGTTTTTCAATCACGCCCCATAGATCGCCGCCCATGAAGTTGTCGCTGGTGGGCGTGCTGCCCCACGGCTGCACATTGGCAGGCGAGATCTCCGCACGGCCGTTGTAAAAACGTTCCGGGAAAATCTGATACCAGATGGTGCTGCGTACCCATTGTGGGGTTTTCAACACATCTTTGGGGTTGATGTAGGGAAAGCAGAAGAAATTGCTTAAGTTGCTCAGTTCGATTTCGGCTGTGCGCTCGTCTTGAATGTTCACACAACGTTTTTCGCCAAACAGCAGTTTCTCACCCGCTTTGCCATGCAAAATAAAGCCGTAGCGGGTGCGTTTTTTCGGTGGCACGAACGGGGCGAACCAGTGATCATGATGTTCGCTTTGTCCTTCCAACTGCATCGGCACTTCAGTCCCGCCTGTCCAGCCGTGCGCGTCGCTGCCGCCTAAATTTCCACCGTCTAGGCCGCCTTCGGCCCAGGTGTAGGGGTCGCCGATCCACAGTGTCACTCGGTCAACTTCGCCTTTGGCACTGCGAAAGCGAATGTGCAAAGTGTCGTTGTCGTAGGCGTAACTGTCCGCACTTTTCGCCAAGTGAGTTAATGAGCTTCTAGTAATCATAAAGGTTCCTGATATTTATTCTTTTACTGCGCCACTGACTAAGCCAGTTGTGATGTGTTTTTGAGTGGCGACAAACAGCAAGGTGATCGGTACGGCGACCAGTAGCGAGCCAGCGGCAAACAGGGTGAAGTTTTCCGCTGAGTTGGAGGTGATCCAACTGAAGATGCCGATGGCTAACGTCATCTTCTCTTCGCTGCGTAAAATCAGCGTCGGCAGGATGAAATCCATCCAAGGGCCGGTAAAAGAGACCAAGGCGACAAACACTAAGATCGGTTTGGCGAGTGGCAAAATGATCTCAAGGAAGATGGTCATGTGTCCGGCGCCGTCGATTTTCGCTGCTTCATCCAGCGAGGTAGGAATGGCGTCAAAGTAGCCTTTCACCAGCCAAGTCATAAAGGGCAGAGAGCCCGTCACGTAGACAAACAGCAAGCCGATGTAGGTATCAATCAAGCCCATTTTTGACAGCAGAATGTATATCGCCGTCATCGAGAGAAAGGCCGGAAACATCTGTAACACCAAAATGCTCATCAACACGTTACGTTTGCCCTGAAAGCGGTAGCGCGAGAAAACAAATGCCGTCATGGTGACAATCACCAAAGAGATCACCATATTGGCTGTCGCGAGCATAAAGGTGTTTTTGTACCACTCCAAATACGGGGTATCGGTAAACAGCGCTTTGTAATGGTCGAGGGTAAAAGCGAACTCGCCGAACGAGGAGCTGAACAGGTTGTTGCCCGGTTTAAACGAAGCCAGCACTGTCCACAGTACCGGGCCAAGCACCAGGATGGCGTTGACGGCGAGGAACAAATAGACGATTACGGTACCCAGTTTTTCTAATACACGACTCATAGTTACATCCCCACATCGTCTTTAAAGGATTTCATGCGGCGGAATTGCCAGATAGCAATCACCGACAGGAACAAGAAGATCACAATCGAAATCACCGAAGCGATTTGGTACTGCTGAAAGTCGAGCGTCAGTTTGTAAATCCAAGTGATCAAAATGTCGGTATGGCCAGCAAAACGGTATTCCGGATTGATTGGCCCGCCTTCGGTGAGCAAGAAAATCGCACCGAAGTTGTTGAAGTTATGGGCAAAGGTCATCACTAACGACGGTGCGACTTGATGCAACACCATCGGCAGGGTGATTTCACGAAATTGCTGGAACTTGCTGGCGCCGTCGACTTCACTCGCTTCATACAGATCGCGTGGAATATTGGTCAACGCGCCGGAAATCAGCAGCATAAAGTAGGGCGCGCCGACCCAAACACTCACCGCAATCACGGTCAGCTTGGCTAAATGTGGATCCGAGAGAAAAGCGACCGACTCAAAGCCCCAAGCATTGAGTGTGGCATTGACTGGGCCAATACCGTTGAGTAGCAGGCGGAACATCAGCAGCGTCACGAACGCAGGAATGGCATAGGGCAAAATAAACACAAAACGCCATAGTTTTTTCGCTTTGATGTTGCGATTTTCCAGCGCCAGCGCGAGGATAAAACCAAAACCACAAGTGCAAATGGTCGCGGCAATCGCCCAGATGACCGTCCAAGTGGCGACACCGACAAAGGTGCTCGACCAAATTCTCAGCTCAAACAGCGTCAGAAAGTTTTTAAAACCGACCCAATCGACCAGATTTTTCGGCGGAATATGGTGCGGCGCTGAGTAGTTGGTGAACGAGACCAACACGGTGATCGCAATCGGCATGATGATGAAAGCGATGCTGGCGATAAACGCCGGTGACAACACGATAAAGGCGAATTTGTCGTCGTAGATGGCTTTAAGTTGCTGGCGCACGCTCAAACGGCATGGCTGACACTCTTGCGCCTGACGAACGTTAACCACGTAGGCGGTAATCGCTAAGAAAAGAAACAGCAGGGCAATGACCCCTTCCACCAACATAAAGATGGAGTTGTCTCCTTGAATCACTTTAAACCCTTGGCGAGTTTGCGCCACGTCGCCCAGTGATACCAAGCCCTTGAGTGCGGCCGCTAAATCCGGCAAGTAGAGCAGAAACAGGCATTGGATGGCGAGGAAAACCCCGCCAGTAACCCAATGTTTGTGCGCCAGTTGTGTTGAGCCCATGATAATCCACGAGGCCGACACTTTCGGTGCTTTGATGGTTTGCGACAACAACATAACTACTCCTGAAACGCGATCTGCTCTTCAATGATCGCTTTAGCGTGATCAAGAACCTGTTTGGGCGTTTGATCGTTGACCCACATCGCAGTGATGGCACTGGCCATCGGCGACCACAGGTAGCCCATCTCCGGAATGGATGGCATTGCGTCTGAGTAGAAGCCTTGCGCGATGATCGCGTAGGTCGCTTCATCCGCATCGACAATGATTTTCTCCATCAGGCTCTGTACTGGTGGGATGGATTTGGTCATCTGATAGCGTTTCATCAGCATCTTCTCTGAAGAGAGGTAGTCGGCAAACAGCTGCGCTGCTTTCGGGTACTCACTGTACGAGGATACGACTGCCAGGCGTACGGTGGAAAAGGTACGCGGCTGCTTGCCTTCAAAGGTAGGAATTGGCACGACGCCGTAGTTGACGCCACTGTTGTCATAGCTTTGAATCGCCCACGGGCCATCGATGATCGCGGCGACTTTGCCCTCACCAAACAGGCCACGACGCACCTGTGGGTTACGCATGTCGACCGGGTTAGAGTTATTCGCCGCTTTAAGGGTTTTCATCGCGCTCATGCCCTGCTGCGCCAGTGGCGAGTTGATGCCGAGATCTTTGGCATCGGTGCCGCCTTTACCAAACTCGTAGGCACCGTACAGCGTTAAGAACATACGTGATTCATAGTAGTTCTGAATATCCCACAGCAGCGCGTATTTGTTCTCTTTGGCGTTATTAAACCCTTTACCAAAATCGATGATCTCTTCAAAGCTTTTTGGTGCCGTTGGCAGCAGATCTTTGTTGTAAAACAGCGCTAACGTGGCGTAGCTCACTGGGAAGCCATAGCTGGCGCCCGCGTATTTGGCCGCAGCGGTCGCGTTGGGTAAGAAGGTCGATTGAATGCGATCGGCAGAGACAAGGTTTTCCATCGCGCCACCCGCGACCACTAAACGGCCGAGCAGATCGTGTTCAATTTCGGCGATGTCGGCCACGCGAGCAGAACCACCATCCTGAATCATGCGTGACGCAGCATCAATCGGGGCTAAACCACGAAATGAAAACTTCACCTTGTAACCAAAATCTTGGTTAAACGACTCTGCCGCGTACTTCATGTAGTCCAGCGTGGTGGTGTCGGTCCAGATCAACAGATCTGACCCAGGTTCCGGCTGAATATCTTGAGCGTAAGTAACTGCGGGCAGACTAACGAACGTCGCGAGTAGCGCTGCTTTTATCCATGTCTTTTTCATCGTGATAGCTCTGTAGTAGTTCATAATATACTACTAGGTTAAATCCGCCTTCTTTTAAGTCAACTACTATCCATCGAACTTTGAGTTCAAGTGTGATGCTCATCAATAAATGCTGATGGAAGCTAAGTCCGGTGTCGCTTTGTGTCTCACGAATAGAATGTTTTTTTCATGAGCAAAAAGCGCTCACAAATTGGCTGTAATCTCGGCTGTCAAATCTAAAATTGTGACCAATGTCATTCAAATGAGCCAGTGAGAGTGATGAGAGTCTCATTTGAAGAAAAGGGGAGAGGAAAAACAAATCAACATGCAGAAGAATAGATAGGCGTTCACAGTGAACTACTAAATATTCAACTTAACTCTACCGACGATTTACAACCAAATGGTTGATAAGGACCTATCGTGAAAAGAACGTTAATTTCCGTCTCCGTAGCGGCGGCGCTTGCTCTCTCTTTCCCTACTCTTGCTGCCAGTGAGCGTGGCATGGACTCTGACACTGGTTTTCTTGACGAAGCGATGCAGTTTGGCGGCCATGTGGGCACCTCTCTTGAATACGAAGATAAGGTGACTGATGGCTTCAACGGCGACAAGAAAAAGGAAAAAACCACCACCCATGAAGTGTTTGGCGTCTACTACAACAACGCCCGCTGGAACCTTAGCGCGCTCTATGGCCTGAAACTGGAAAACCGTGAGCAGAGAAATCCCGGCTACCATGAAAATGAAGACGGCATTAAGCATCTCTTCTCCCTCAATAAGGGCTTTGATCTCGGTAATGGCTGGGCTACTGGTGCTATTTATGAGCTGGAGTACACCCGTAGCAAAGTATTCTCTCCTTATGTGAGTGGCCTGCGTAAAGAGCTTGCCGAACACAGCTTCCGTCCTTATCTGACCTATTTTAACAACGAGCACAACTGGGGCTTCTACTCAAATCTAGAGTACCTATACAGTTCAGAAGATAAGAGTGCCTGGGGCGAGCGCACCGAAGAAGGATACAGCTTGCTGTTTAAACCTTATAAGCGCTTTGGCAACTGGGAGTTAGGCGTCGAGCTTTACTACCAAATCAAAGACAACGAAGATCGCTCATCAAGCGGTTCTATCAATGAAATCAGTGATTTCAATGAAAAATACATCGAACCGATTGTGCAATATAGCTTCGACGATGCGGGTGTACTTTACGCACGTGTTCGCGTTGGTGAAAACGAAACCAACAATGCAGCCAACAGCGGCGGCGGCAACGCAAATGTGGATTACTTTAAAGACATTCGTAAAGCGACCTTGGGCTATGAACAGGCAGTGGGTGATAACTGGTTGCTAAAAGGCGAATATGAGTACGCGAACGAAGTCGAAGAAAAAAGTAAACTGGCGGGATGGGAAGCGAAAAACGAGAGTGAGCTCAAACAGCACACCGTTTATCTTCAAGCTTTATACCGTTTCTAACCGAGTCAAGGGGTCAACATGCTGAGTGTTTCAGAAATTGCGCAAAGTTTATCGGGTCGAGTGGAGGGGGATACTTCGCTGGTGGTGGACACCATACGTCCAGTGGTCAGTGATATCCGTGGCGGCCTCGCCGTGGTCTTTGCCCGCTCGGATCTTAAACAGCTTTCTGAAACCTCAGCCGATGTGCTGGTCGGCCCGGCAGCGATTTTGCAAAGCCCAGCCAAAGCACACATAGTGATTGACCATTTGGATGTGGAGAAAATCAATTCGCTGCTGCGCTTTTATAAAGTGCATAAATATCAGCTATTTGATCAAGGCAACACATCAACCATTGATGGGGTATATATCGGCAAACATTGCCAGATAGGGCAGGGATGCCATTTTATGCCCGGCGTACTCATTATGAACGGCGTGACCATTGGTAACAACGTGGCGATTCACGCCAATACGGTGATCAAAGAAGGCACGGTGATCGGCAATAACGTCATCATCGACTCCAACAACTCGATTGGCAACTACAGCTTTGAGTACATGTCTGGCAAAGATGGCAGTTATCAGCGCGTGGAAAGTATTGGCCGCGTCATCATTGAAGATGACGTGGAGATCGGCTGTAACAACACCATCGATCGCGGCACACTGGGCGACACTGTGATTGGCAAAGGCAGCAAAATCGACAATCAAGTGCAAATCGGCCACGACTGCCGCATTGGTAAGCACTGTTTGATCATCTCTCAATGCGGTTTCGCCGGGCACACCGTGCTGGGCGATCACGTGGTGGTGCATGGCCAAGTCGGCACCGCCGGACACATTCACATCGGCAGCCATTCGGTGATCAAAGCCAAATCTGGGGTGAGCCACTCTTGCCCGCCGGGCAGTGATCTGTTTGGTTATCCGGCCAAAGAGTCCAAAGCCTATTACCGCAATCTTGCGGTGCTGAACAAACTGACTCAGCACTATGAGCAGTTGAAAAAATCGCCACCTGAACAAAAGCGCTGGTTTGCCCGTCTGTTTGACAAGAAATCGGCCTAACAAGCGAACACAACCGACAACGCGGAGCAGGCAGTTCGGACTCCGCTGGATAGAAACGAGAACGAAATAATCAAGGATTTGTTATGAAATATACACTTCTGATTGCGGCGACCGCTACCGCGTTACTGGCAGGCTGTGCCAGCACCACCACTGAGCAGGCCCAGCCTGCCGCGACCAATGTCGACGCGCGCTTTTCTAACTGTAGCTTGCCGACGTTAGAAGATGATCGCGGGCCAATTCGCCCATCGCTGTTTGTGGTGGGTACTTTCCCAGAAGGTCAGTGGATTCATTTGGACAACCACAAAATGGGCTACAAAGGCGATGGTATCTATCAAGTGGTGGTGGACGAAAAAGCGGGCAACGTGAGCTTGCAATTTGCCACCATGAGCTGGACGCCGCAGTTCACCGCCGCAGGGATGGAGATGACGGTTGGCCAAGTGAAAGAGCTGAAACGCGGCGGCTTTGCCAAAAACACCGTAGTGAATTTGCCTAAAGATGGCAAATACGTCTGGACCATTCAGATCGCTGCGGACAAAACACCGCTGCTGGCGATGGTCACTGAGTGTCAGTAACAAAGTCATCGAGTTGGCAGCCGAAGATACGTTCGGCTGCCCGATTTACCCAGACAGATTGCCTGCCAGTCTGCCTCGGTAAATTGAGGACCAATTTTATACCCTTTTGGTAAGTGGAGAGATTCATGGCGACGGTTAGCTTACGTAAAGTAGAAAAAAAATATGAGAACGGTTTTAAAGCTGTCCATGGCATAGATCTGGATATTCGCGAAGGCGAATTTATGGTGTTTGTCGGGCCATCAGGCTGCGCAAAATCGACCACCTTGCGCATGATCGCGGGGCTGGAAAGCATTTCAGGCGGTGAAATCCACATTGGTAATAAAGTGGTAAACGACTTACCACCGAAAGATCGAGGCATCGCAATGGTGTTTCAAAACTATGCGCTTTATCCGCACAAAACCGTGTTCGATAACATGGCCTTTGGTTTGAAAATGCAAAAGCGGCCGAAAGAGGAGATTAAGCGCCGTGTGGAAGAGGCGGCTGAAAAACTGGAAATCACTGACCTTTTGTACCGTAAACCGAAAGAGATGTCTGGTGGACAGCGCCAGCGCGTAGCGGTTGGGCGCGCGATTGTGCGTAAGCCAGATGTCTTCCTGTTTGACGAGCCGCTGTCCAACCTAGATGCCAAACTGCGTGTGTCGATGCGGGTGAAAATCGCCCAATTGCATCAATCGCTCAAAGAAGAGGGCAACCCGGCGACCATGATCTACGTGACGCACGATCAGACCGAAGCACTCACCCTTGGCGATCGCATCTGCGTGCTCAACCAAGGCAAGATCATGCAGGTGGATACCCCCGCCAACCTCTACAACTATCCGGCCAACAAATTTGTCGCAAGCTTTATCGGCTCACCAGCGATGAACCTGATTGATACAGTGATCCGCGAGGAAAATGGCCAGCTCTATGTTGAAATTGGCAATGGCCTTCGCATGTTCATTCCGGTGGAAAAGCAGAAAGCGCTCAGCGAATACGTGGATAAACCGGTTTGCTTTGGCATTCGCCCAGAACACATTCGTGTTGCCGCGCCGGGTGACACCATTAACGCCGTCGAGGGCATTTTGACGGTGGTCGAAAACATGGGCAACGAGAAGTACCTCTACTTCAAAGTGGGAGGCAAGGAGCTGATCGCACGCGTGAACGATCAAACCATCACTACCGCTGACATCGGCAAACCGATGCGCTTCAACCTCAATACCGCCTTCTGCCACATCTTCGATTTCTACAGTGAAAAGAATCTAACCAACAACCGGGAATAGTTCCCGGTTCATTTTCACAAACCACGGGGGATCTCCAATGAAAAAACGCACTATGCTTTGCAGTGCGCTGCTGGCGGCTATTGCCGCAAATGGACTGATGTTTAGCCCAACACTTTATGCTGCGACCAGCGCGCAGACGGAAAGTGGCACTTTTCTCGATTTTCGCAAAGAGACGATTTACTTTGTTTTTCTTGACCGTTTCAGCGATGGCGATGCAACTAACAACACGGGCCGCAACCCAGCAACTTACGATCCGAACAACTTGAAAAAGTATGTCGGCGGAGACCTTCGTGGCTTAATCAATAAACTGCCGTACTTGAAATCATTGGGCGTGACGGCCATTTGGATCACGCCGCCAGTGGACAACGCCGATAACCTCGATGCCAATGGTGGCGCGGGCTATCACGGTTACTGGGGACGAGATTTCTTCCGCGTCGATGAGCACTTTGGGACGCTAGACGATTTCAAAGAACTGACCGCTAAAATGCACAGCGCAGAGTACAACATGAAGCTGGTGCTGGACTACGCGCCGAACCATTCCAACGGCAACGATGAAAACGAATACGGCGCGTTGTATCGTGATGGTCAGTTCATCACCGATTACAACAGCGATGTCGCGGCGGGCACCAATTGGTATCACCACAACGGCGGTGTGACCAACTGGAATGACTGGTATCAAGTGCGCAATTTCAACTTGTTCAACCTTTCGGACTTTAACCAGTCAGATGCCAATGTGTATCAATACCTGCTGGATGGCTCAAAATTCTGGATTGATGCCGGGGTGGATGCGATTCGTATCGATGCAATCAAACACATGGATAAATCCTTTATCCAACAGTGGACCACGGACATCTACAACTACAGCAAAACGCTGGGGCGCGATGGCTTCTACTTCTTCGGCGAATGGTTTGGTGCCAGCGCCAATACCACCACAGGCATTGATGGCTACGCGATTGACTACGCCAACACCTCAGGCTCAGCGCTGCTCGATTTCGGTTTTCGCGATACGTTAGAGCGCGTGTTGGCCGGCCGTGCAGGCAATAGCATGAAAACGCTGAACAACTATTTGGAAACACGCAAATCCGTCTTCAGCAGTGATGATTGGCAAGTGGTGTTTATGGACAACCACGACATGGCGCGTATCTCGACCGCGCTACGTTCCAGTGCCTCGACGTTTGGCCCGGGCAACAACGAAGCCGGTGGCAATCAGAGCGAAGCGTTTGCCCAGCAGCGCGTTAATTTAGGTTTGGTGGCGACCATGACGGTGCGCGGTATTCCCGCGATCTACTACGGAACGGAGCACTACTCGGCGAACTTTACCCAAAACGCGTTTGGTCAAGTGGGCAGTGACCCATACAACCGTGAAAAGATGCCAAGCTTTAGCCAAGATACGCAAGCGTTTAAGATCATCCAAGCGCTGACTGAACTCCGCCAGAACAGCTTAGCGATTCAACGCGGCAGCTATACTCAGCGCTGGGTGAATGACGATGTATTGGTCTATGAGCGCCAAGAGGGCGACGATGTGGTGACCGTCGCGCTCAACCGTGGTCCTGCAACGTCGGTGACGGTGAGCAACTTGGCCATGACAGATGGCAGCCACACCAGTTTGATTGGCGATGACAGCGTTAGCGTTGCTGGCGGACAGGCGACGTTCCACTTGGCACAAAACCAAGCGGTGGTATTGCATGCCACAGGCAGTGGTAGCGTGGATCCAACGGTGAAAAGTGTCACCTTCACTTGTTACAACGGCTACACCAATCTTGGTCAAAGCGTTTACGCGGTGGGCAGTGTTGCGCAGCTCGGCAACTGGGCAGCCTCAGGCGCGGTCAAACTTGACCCAGCTCAGTACCCAACGTGGAGTGCAACAATTAGCGTACCAGCGGCGCAAAACATTGAGTGGAAGTGCCTAAAACGGGATGAAACCAATCCAGCGCTAAACGTGGTTTGGCAATCTGGTGCAAACAATCAACTGAGCAGCAGTAGCAGTGCCACCCAAGGTGCTTTCTAGCCTTAAGCTACGTCGCTAATGCTTGAATCAAACTCTGCTTAAATAAAAATCCGATAGCCTTGGCTATCGGATTTTTACCTTGCTACTCAACTATTCGGCTAACACGGATTCAACGGTGAACTCGGGCGGGTTGGCCTTGAGCGCTTCGAAGCTTGGGCCTTCGCCTTTGATCAACCACATCGGAGCGTAGAGCGAATCGAAGCTTGGCGTTTCACCCGTTTGTTGGTAGTGCACCTTTAAAAACGCGGTGAGAATGTTATGAAACAAGCAGCTACGGTCATTAAGGTGCAAGCTCTCTTCTCCGGTTTTGCCGCCATTTTGTTCGGCAAAATAGGCATACCATTGATAGTTGGCCTCGATAGACGCTTCCACCGCTTGGTCTAGCGGTGTTGCTTCAAATCCCCAGCTAATTGCAATCAGGCTGTAGAGCGGAAAAATAAGAAACTCATAGTAATTCATCCAGTAAGGTTCGCCTTTTTCAGCTTCAGCAATTAACTCACTGGTGAGGTAGGGAACCACTGCTTGCAGCAGTGCGGCCTGTTGCTCCTTGTTTTGCTCACCAAACAAAAACGCCTTAAACAAGTGAAAGAAATCTTGTTCAATCGGACGAAAATCGGTGAGGTCTGTTTTCCGTGAGATTTCATGAGCGGGAACGGCGTTGAGCTGCGTTTTCGCCTGTGGATTATCGGCCAAAATCGCCATGCTTGCGCCATCCAACCAATGAACCAAAGAGTCGTAGCTGTTGTAATCGTGCTGCTTTTCTACTGTGGTGACTTGCAAGCGCTGGGTAAAATAGTCCACCTCAATGGTCTGGTTCGGCTGGCAGTGAATCGCCCAATGCATCTTAGCCAGCTCGGACGCCGAACCAATCAAATATTGAATCGCGGGCCGAGACCAATGCAAAAGAATTGCGCTTGCTATTCGATAGAAAATATCGTCGGAAGCAGCATAGTTCTGGATGTAAGTAGAGTTTGAGGCATACATGTCAAAATTATGAATATTAAATTGTATACTGTTGATTTCACACTCGGAATAATCTGAACGATTGTCACCCATGTACAGCGAAAATTTATGGTGCGGTTTGATTGATGTATTCATGATTTAGTTTTTCGGATACCTAGCTATGTCGTTTTGCTATTTTATCATTATAAATGAGAATAAAACTCATTAATCTTGCATGGTAATCAAAACGAGTCGATTTCACCTGAATCCTCCCTTTAAGTGTGATCTTGATAGGGTTTCTATCAGTTTAGCGAGAGAACAACCTGTTTCAGCGAGATAGAGTGGGATCTAATGATGTTGCATTTTGGGTCTCAACGCAGAATATAAGCCAGCGTATGTGATGAAAGAAAAAAGCCGATCAATTGATCGGCTTTTGAGTGTTGCACTTATTATCTGAAATCGGGAGTATTTAATACCCCATCAATTGCAACAGGCTTTCGGCGGTGGTGATCGCCTCGCGGCGGTTAGCGATATTGAGCTTTTGATACAAGTTGCGAATGTGGGTTTTGATGGTGGTGCCTGCCACATCCAGCTCTTGTGCTATCTGCTCGTTGCTAAAGCCAGAATAGATCAGCCCCAACACTTGCCATTCACGCTGGGTGAGCGGGCTGGTGCGCACTAACTCCGGCACATTCGGGTGAGTGACCAGTTTTTCAACAAACTCCTCATCAAAATGAATCGAACGGCTGCGCTGGCTCGATGAGATATCTTTCATCAGTTGCTGCGCGCGGTGACGTTCCAGATCGCCGAGCTCGTGACGGTTGGTCAGTTTTTCTAGTAAGTTGCCAATGGTCGCCCCGTCAATTAAGAAGTTCCCCACCATACCCGTCTGGTTGGTGAGCACTAACGCCTCTTTAAGCAGCGATTTGGCTTGTTCTTCGTCTTTCTGCTGGACTGCGTAAATCGCTTCAACAATTAGGTTGCGATTTTTGTCGGTGATTAAACGTGAGCGGTTCGCTTCACTTTGCAGAAAATCGAGTGCCTGACGCGCTTCTGGGTATTGACCAAGATTGATGTGCGCGCGGGCGATGTTGCGCCACTGCAATTGACAGAAGTGGTTGCTGGCGGTTTCCGGACGAACCGCACTGTTGAGCCACTCTTGCGTTGCTGTCATGTTGCCCTTGGCTTGCCAATACAAGATCAGCGAAAGCGAGGCGTTGGCAGTCCAGTCGACGTGATAAGTAGACTGTTTCATCAAATGTTGGATGTGCTCGATAAACTTACCGGCGCGATCCAGCTCACCGCGACCAATGGCAATACGCGCCAACATCGAGTAGCTGTGTAAGTGCTTACTTGGCGCGTGATTTTCGAGGATCTGTAGTCCTTTGTAAGCGCACTCTTCGGCTTCGTCTAGGCGGTTCCAACACCACAGCACTTGCGCCCGGATGCGCAGCAAAAACTCGTGCAGCGGTACGTGTTGCAACTGCTGATCTTCTATCAATTTAAACGCCGAATCTTGCAGTTCGAATGCCGCTTGCACATAACCCTGCGCGATGAGAATTTCACTTTGCTGCAAAATTGCCCACAGCGCCTGATGGTACACTTGGTACTGACGCGCCAGCTTCTCGGTTTGTTGCATCATCGGCAGAGCACGGTCCAAGCAGCCAATCACGTGGTTGACTTCGCCGACCACGGAAGTGGCGACAATACGGCTGCGATAGATAGTGCTATCAAGCTGACTCAGTGCCAGTTCGGCCAGCTCCAGCGCTTTTTGCGGTTCATTGTTATTGATCGCCACTTGCGCCAGCAGCGCATTGGCTTGGCCCTGATATTGAATGTCGAGGTTAATATTGCGCTTTTTGTGCTCATTTTCCGCTTCCGCGAGCAAGGTGCCGACTTGATTGTAGCGGTGCTGACTTTGTGCCAGCCAAGCGCGCAACATGGTGAGTTTGGGGTCGCTAAACAGCAAGTCTTTATCGAGCAAGTTGATCGCCGCTTCTAAGGTTGAGAGCTCACCTTGATGGAACATTTTCCAACCGTACTCGTTGAGGATCTCCGCCACCAGTTCGCCGTCGTAGGCGCGCTGTGCATGACGCAGCGCTTGATGGGGCATCTTCTGTTTGAGCCAAGCGATTGCCGCGTTGCGGTTGAGATCTTGCTCTTGCTGCGGGATGCGTGCCTGACGTTCGTGCGACAAAAACTCGCCAAACAGATTGTGGAAGCGGAACCAGTTTTGTTCCCCCTCCAGCGGATAGATAAACAGGCCATAACGGTTGAGCGATTCAATCATGCCTAGCGCGTCTTCGCGCTGGGTGAGCGCATAGACCAATTCATCGTTGAAATGATCGAGCACCGACACTTGCATCAGAAACTGACGCGTCTCTTTATCGAGCAGATCAAAAACCTCTTCCACCAGATAATCCCACAAGTGAGCGTGGTTAAAATGCGAGACCGATTCAGCCGATTGCGCCAAGGTGCGCTTTTGGTGCTGCGCTTGCAGCGCGATCAATTGCAGCGCTGATGGCCAACCTTCAACGTAAATACGGAGGTTATTGGCGGTATCTTCGTCTATTCCGTCGCTAACGCGCTGATTAAAGAAGCGCGTGGTCTCTTCGGTGTCAAAGGCGAGCATCTCATTGCCAATCTCAATCATCAGATCGCGCACGCGCAAATTGGCGGTACCGAGTGGCGGATTGGCGCGGCTAGTCACCACTAGGGTGACGTTATCCGGCATATGTTTGAGGAAAAAGCGCATCGCCTCGTGGATCTCGTCATTGGTAATGACGTGATAGTCATCCAACACCACGTAGCACTCTTGATGAAAATCGCTCATCTCCGAGAATACGTCACTAAAGAGTGAACGGAGCGAGGAAAATTGGCGTTTTTCGGCCTGTTTGAGCGCGTTGGCGCACTGGCCATTGGTGGCTTTATTCAGCGCTTGCAGCAGATAGTTTACAAAGCGGAAGCCATCGTTATCACTGTCGTCGACACTGTACCAGCCGACATGCGTTTTATCGGCTAACCACTGCGCGGCCATGGTGGTTTTTCCGTAACCCGCTGGCGAGCGAAACAGCACCAATTTGTAGTGTGGCGCTTGCTGTAGCAGATCCAGTACTCTGGGACGCACAATGGCATTATGCAGTCGTCCTGGGCGCGTGAGTTTAGAAGGAATCCACATCGTTAACTATCCTTATTTTGGCGGTGTCCGCAGCGAGGACATCGTAAAAACGGGCGAACAAAAATTAGTCAATTTGCTCGATTTGTCCGGCATGTTACGTTAAACAAAAGACAAAAGACTTTGATCCACTTCCTAATTCTCAAGAGTTGATGCTTTTCACGCCAACTACGCCCCGTTTTTGTGAACTATATCAATATTAATCTCTATTTCCAGTCTAGATTTAAATGTGGCTGCGCAACATTTTGTAATATTTTCCATTGTTGGAAAATTTATTGTGATCGGTTTTACATAAATGGATTTTAGAAAATTGCCTGTCAATCACAGCGTCATGTTTCTCTTTTAAGGTGATTGAGTGATGGCTGTGATCTTGGTCACTGCAATCTGGTTGCTGAGGTTGATTGGTGAGAGACAGATCACTAACTCATCGCTGGTCCCCCCTCTACGCCCTGACCCCTCCTCCCGTAAAGGCCCAAAAATGGGAGGATGTTTATTCATTGCCATCCATGCACGATGTACCGCAGATGGATTAGAACCAAAGGTGAGATTTCTCTAATGAAACCTACTCAACAAAAACAATTCGACAAAGTGTCGTTCCAAGAAAGTGTCAAAAAACACCTCTCAGCAACTTACGCCCAAACTCTAGAAAACGCCGATAGCCGCGCTTGGTATCTGGCGATGGGTCGTGCGCTCGCGGAGCTGACAACTTTCGACTTACTTGCTACCGAAACCGACAAGAAAATTCTTCAAGCCAAGAGCGTTAACTATCTGTCCCTTGAGTTTTTGATTGGCCGTTTAACCGGTAATAACCTCATCAGCTTAGGTCTGTATGAGCAGATCACAGAGGCGATGGCAGAGCTTGGTCAAAACCTCACCGATCTTCTTGAAGAGGAACGTGACCCATCATTGGGTAACGGTGGCCTAGGCCGTTTAGCCGCGTGTTTTATGGATTCTTTGGCAGCGCAAGAATTCCCAACCGTGGGTTACGGCCTGCACTATGAGTATGGTCTGTTCAAACAATCTTTTGAAAATGGCCGTCAAAAAGAAGCACCCGATGCTTGGTGTGGCGTTGAAGGTTACCCTTGGGAAGTGGCGCGTCCTGAACTGGCGCAACAGATCGGTTTCTATGGCCATGTGGAAGCGTACCAAGAAAATGGCAAAGAGAAACGCCGTTGGGTACCGGGCATGCATGTAAAAGCGATGCCGTGGGATCTACCGATCGTTGGTTACGAGAGCGATACGGTTTATCCGTTGCGTTTGTGGGAATGTCAGGCGATCGCCCCATTCTCGCTAGAGAGCTTTAACAACGGCAACTACTTTGAAGCGCAGCACGCATTGATCGACGCGGGCAACATCACCAAAGTGTTGTACCCGAACGACAACCACGGAAAAGGCAAGACACTGCGTCTGATGCAGCAATATTTCCATAGCGCCGCATCGGTACGTGACATTCTGCGTCGCCACGAAGCGGCGGGTCACGCGCTGGCGGATCTGGCTAAATTTGAAACCATTCAGCTTAACGATACGCACCCAACTATCGCTATCCCTGAGCTAATGCGCATTCTGATCGACGAAAAAGGTCTGACTTGGGATGAAGCGTGGGCAATCAGCTCAAAAACCTTCGCTTACACCAACCACACGCTACTGCCTGAAGCACTGGAAACGTGGAGCGAGTCGTTGATTCAGCACCTGCTGCCGCGTCATATGGAGATCATTTACGAGATCAACCACCGCTTCTTGCAAGAAGTTCGTGCCAAATGGCCAGGTGATGTGGCGAAACAGCAAAAACTGTCGATCATTCAAGAAGGCTTCCACCGCATGGTGCGCATGGCGAACTTGTGTGTGATTGGCTCTTATGCGGTCAACGGTGTTGCGGCGCTGCACTCAGAACTGGTTAAACGTGACCTGTTCCCAGAGTTCAACGAACTGTACCCAACGCGTCTGCAAAACGTGACTAACGGTGTGACGCCACGTCGCTGGTTGAAGTTCTGTAACCCAGGTTTGTCTGCGCTGATCTCTGAGAAGATTGGCACGGAGTGGCCAGCTCATCTTGAGCAGCTAGAAGGCATTACCAAGTTTGCGGAAGACGCCAAGTTCCAGAAGCAATACATGGCGGTTAAGAAAGCCAACAAAGAGCGTTTGGCCAAGTGGGTGAAAGAGAACATGGGTATCGAGCTAGATACCAATGCGATCTTCGACGTACAGATCAAACGTCTGCATGAATACAAGCGTCAGCATCTCAACATGCTGCACATCTTGTCTCTGTACCACCGTTTACTGAACGATGCGAACTTCGACATGGCGCCTCGCGTGGTGTTCTTTGCAGCCAAAGCGGCACCGGGTTACCACCTAGCGAAAGAGATCATCTTTGCTATCAACAAGATCGCAGAGAAGGTCAACAACGATCCACGCATCGGCAACAAGCTGAAAGTGGTCTTCATCCCTGACTACCGTGTCAGCATGGCGGAAATCATCATTCCAGCGGCGGATGTGTCTGAGCAAATCTCAACCGCAGGTAAAGAAGCATCTGGTACTGGCAACATGAAGATGGCACTGAACGGTGCATTGACTATCGGTACCATGGACGGCGCGAACGTGGAGATCCGCGAAGAAGTGGGCGATGACAACATCTACATCTTCGGTTTGGAAGTGGATGGTGTTGAAGCGCTGAAAGCGAAAGGGTACAACCCGTTTGATTACTACCACGCCGATCCGCTACTCAAAGCATCGATGGATCTGCTGCTGGGTGAAGAGTTCACTCCGGGTCAACCTGGCCTACTACGAGCGACCTTCGATAGCCTCCTTGATGGCGGTGATCCGTACCTCTGCTTGGCTGACTTCGCTTCTTATGTGAAAGCGCACGAAGCGATGGACAAACAGTACCGTGACCCAGCGGGTTGGGCGAAGAAAGCGATTTTGAACACCGCCTTGGTTGGCAAGTTCAGCTCAGACCGCTCAATTCGTGATTACGTGAACAACATCTGGAAACTCGAAGCGGTTCGTCGTTAAGCAAAATAACCAAGGTAGCCAACGGCTGCCTTGGTTGTTTATCCACGACTTGGTTGTTTATCTACGCATTGAATAACAACACCATTTGCAGCATAAAACCCTACATTGAAGGCTTGAGAAGTACCTTCGGAGAAAGCGATGAAAGAACAAACAGCATTAAAGAAAGTCGCAGAGATGGCAAGATTAGCCGATAGCTACGTCAGCGCTTGGGGAGATGAAGCGTACGTTTCCGATGAAACGCTTCGCCGCCTGTTGACTTCGCTTGGCTACGACACCAGCAGCGACGAAAAACTACTGGCATCTGCTGAAAGAATGCACAAGAAAGACGTATTGGCCCCTGTTTTGGTTCTACGTGACGGTGATGTGGTTGAGGTTGAGCTTAACCTTGGCGTGAGCGCGCGTGAAAGCGAGTTCAACTGGCGCTTAGAAACCGAGCAAGGAGAGGTACTGGAAGGCTATCTTCAATCACAAATTGTGCGTGACGAGCGTGCCGAGGGTGGCCCTCTAGTGTTTGCACTGCCAAAAGATTTGGCGTGGGGTTATCACAAATTGTATGTCAGCCGTAAGCGTCGCAAAGCGCCTTATGAAATGACGCTGATCAAAACGCCGCGCGCGTGTTTCAAACAAGGCTCGCTGGAGCATGGCAAAAAACTTTGGGGCCCAAGCATTCAGCTTTACACCCTGCGCACTCAGCACAACTGGGGGATCGGTGATTTTGGCGATCTGAAACAACTGGTCAGCGACATCGCTTCGCGTGGCGGTGATTTCATTGGTCTGAACCCAATTCACTCACTTTTCCCAGCAAACCCAGAAGGGGCTAGCCCATACAGCCCATCCTCTCGCCGCTGGCTGAACATCCTGTACATCGATGTGAGTTCCGTGCCTGAGTTTGCCCTAAGTGCGCAAGCACAGCAAAAAGTCGGCAGCGCAGAGTTCCAGCAGCGCCTGCAAAAAGTACGTGAATCGCACTGGGTCAATTACTCTGAAGTTGCCGAGCTGAAGATGAGCGTACTGCCACTGCTGTTTGACGAGTTCAAAGCGCGTCATCTGGACAAAAACAGCGACCGCGCTCGCGCCTTTCTCGCCTTTGTGGAAGATGGCGGCGACAGCTTAGTGCACCAAGCGGCGTTTGACGCTTTGCATGGTGAACTGCACGCTAAAGACAGCAACATGTGGGGCTGGCCCGTTTTCCCTGAGCAGTATCGCCGTTTTGATTCGGCCGCGACGCAGAAGTACATCAAAGAGAACCAAGATCGCGTTCATCTCTACATGTACCTGCAATGGATTGCGGACGGCCAAATCAACGAAGCACAAGCGCTCGCAGAAGAGAAAGGCATGTCGGTTGGTTTGTACCGTGACCTAGCGGTGGGCGTGGCCGATTCCGGCAGCGAAACGTGGGCAGACAACGGTAACTTAGTGCTGGACGCCAGCATCGGCGCGCCGCCAGATGTTCTCGGCCCACTTGGTCAAAACTGGGGCTTGCCACCGCTTAACCCGCAAGTACTGCAAAACACCGCTTACGACGCGTACATCAAACTGCTGCGCGCCAACATGAAGCATTGTGGGGCACTGCGTATCGACCACGTACTTGGCTTGCTGCGTTTGTGGTGGATCCCAAGAGGAGAGAAGGCGACTGAAGGGGCGTATCTCTACTACCCAGTGGAAGACATGCTGGCGATTTTGGCGCTGGAATCTCACCGCCACCAGTGCAGCGTGATCGGCGAAGATTTGGGTACCGTACCTGACGAGATCGTTGACATTTTGCGTGACGCGGGCGTGCATTCCTACAAGGTGTTCTTCTTCGAAACATCGAAAGATGATGGTGGTTTCATTTCACCTAAGCATTACGCGGAGCAATCCATGGCGGCACTGTGTACCCACGACATGCCAACGCTACGCGGTTTCTGGCACTGTGATGACCTGAAAATGGGTCGCGAGATTGGCCTTTACCCGAATGAAGAGCAGCTGCTCGGCTTGTTTGATGATCGCTTGAAGTGCAAACAAGGCATTCTGGACAGCGCACGCTGGCATGGTTATCTGCCAGAAAGCATCGGTCACGACGCGCAATTTGTGCCAATGGATGCTTACCTAAGCGAAGCACTGCAACTGCACGTCGCGGCGGGTTCGTCGGCACTGCTTAGTGTTCAGCTTGAAGACTGGCTGCAAATGGACAACCCAGTCAACATCCCGGGCACGGTCGATGAGTACCCGAACTGGCGTCGTAAACTGTCGATGAATCTTGATGAGATCTTCAGTCGTGACGATGTCAACCGCATCGCCAAACGGTTGAGCGAAGTGCGTGCACAAGCGAGCAAATAAGCCGGCTTTACAAGAGATGACCCGATGTAATGACTTGATTTTACGCACAGAAACTACAGCATGGGTCACTCTATCTTTACCAGTAAATTGGTAGAATAAGTTACCGTTATTATGCCCGCCCCATAAAGCGGGCATTTTTGTTATTTATTGCCGTTTGCGCTTTACTGTGTAACGCAATAAGTTTGTGGTGAACGCGGAATTTAGTTCACAACGTTGGCTGTTTGGCGAGGGAAAAGGTTTGAAAAAAAGTGTAAAAAGTAAGCGAGATCAGGTGGTGGAGAAATTGTCTCAAGCCGCTTACGCCGACCCGTTCTCATTTTTGGGTCCATTTATTGATGACGCAGCAGGCTCACTGCGGGTTTGGATGCCCGGAGCAACTGGGGTTGAACTGGTGCTGGATGGGCAACCACGCATCACCTTAAAGCGCGAAAAAGAAAGCGCGTTTATTTTAGAAGAAAAGCGCGATCTGCATCTAACGCATTACCAATTAGCAATCGATTGGAATGGCGTGGAGCAGCTTATCGATGACCCGTATCAGTACCATACCATTTACGCTGAGTATGACGATCTGCACACTCCAAAGCAGATGTATCACCATATGGGGGCGCAATTTGTCAACCAAGAGCGCGGCGGAAAGTCGATCTCCGGGGTTCGTTTCTTGGTCTATGCGCCACACGCATCTGCGGTGAGCTTGGTCGGCGCGTTTAACGATTGGGATGGTCGCCGCCTCCCGATGCAGCGTCTGGATTACGGCATTTGGGGCCTATTTGTCCCCGGCTTAGCAGAAGGCGTTAGCTACAAGTTTGAGATGAAAGGGCCTGATGGCAAAGGGCTACCGCACAAAGCAGACCCTTGGGGTTTCTACGCTGAGCAATACCCTTCTTTTTCATCGGTCACTTACGATCACAATCGCTACCAATGGCAAGATGCCGCTTGGCAATCTCGCCCAGTCACGGCGAAGCGCAAAGAAGCGCTGTCGTTTTATGAGCTGCATGCGGGCTCTTGGAAACGCAATGCTGATGGCGAGTTTCTTAACTATCGCGAATTGGCCGATGAACTGGTGCCATACCTTACCGAAATGGGCTACACCCATGTGGAGCTGATGCCGGTCTCTGAACACCCGTTCTACGGCTCTTGGGGTTACCAGCCTGTTGGTCTGTTTGCGCCCACCAGTCGCTATGGTTCACCGGATGATTTCAAATATTTCGTCGATGCGTGTCACCAAGCTGGCCTTGGCGTTGTGCTCGATTGGGTACCAGCGCATTTCCCGTCAGATGATCACGGCTTGGCCAATTTTGACGGTACTCCGTTGTTCCACGATCCCGATCCGCGTCGTGGCTGGCACCAAGACTGGAACTCGTTTATTTACGATGTGGGCCGCGAGCAAGTGCGCCGCTTCTTGGTCTCCAACGCGCTCTACTGGTTCGAGCAGTTCCACATTGACGGTATTCGCGTTGATGCGGTGGCGTCGATGCTTTACCTCGACTATTCACGCAGCCACGGCCAGTGGATCCCGAACCAAGACGGCGGCAATGAGAACTACGATGCGATTGCGATGTTCAAATGGATGAACGAGGAAGTGTACAAATACTTCCCGAATGCCATGACCATTGCTGAAGAATCGACCGCCTTTCCAGGCGTGTCTGCCCCGACTTTCCTCGGCGGTTTGGGCTTTGGCTTTAAGTGGAACATGGGCTGGATGCACGATAGCCTCGCGTACATCAAAGAAGAGCCTGTGCACCGCAAATACCACCACAACACGCTCACATTCCCGCTGGTGTATGCGCACAGTGAAAATTACGTGCTGTCGTTGTCACACGATGAAGTGGTGTACGGCAAAGGCTCCATCCACAACAAGATGCCGGGGGATGAGTGGCAGCAAACCGCCAACCTGCGAGCGTACTACGGTTATATGTATGGTCAGCCGGGTAAAAAACTCAACTTTATGGGCGCTGAGTTTGGTCAAACGGCGGAGTGGAACCACGACGATCAACTGCAATGGTTCTTGCTCGATTTTGAACGCCATCAAGGGGTGAAAGCGCTGATGCGTGATCTCAACTTCTTGTACCGCAACGAAGCGGCGCTGCACGATCAAGATTGTGTGCCAGCCGGTTTCGAATGGCGTTTGCAAGACGCCGCAGAGCTGAGCATCATCGCTCACGAGCGTATTAGCGAAGCGGGTGAGCGTATTTTGGTGATCTCCAACTTTACTCCGGTTCCGCGCGACGATTTCCGCCTTGGTGTACCAAGTCAGGGTACCTATTCGCTGTTGCTCAACACCGATGACGGCAAATACGCTGGTGCTGATTACGCCGTGCTGCCACAAGCGAAAACGGAAGCCATCGCGAGCGAAGGTCTGGCGCAATCCATTGTGCTTAACCTGCCGCCGCTGTCGACGCTGTTCTATAAACTGGGCTAAAAATCCGTTTCTAGATCGGCAAAAATGGGAACCGAGCGTTCCCATTTTTTATTGGCTAAATTTTGCACTAAAATCCTTATCTGGCTCTTTGCAATTTTTTGCCGTCAGTTATAATTCGCGCTCTTTAGAGATATCGCCAGCAGCGAAAAGTGGCAATCCGATCACGACCGGCTGGAAGTAATCAACACTGGAAGCAGACCAAGTAATGACAGTTCAAACGTTTACGCCTAACCAAACAACTACGTTGGAGACGGCAAAAAAAACCATCGAGCAGCAAAGCCAAGAAATGACGCCAACGGGCGGCAATAAAGTCGGTTTTGTCTCTTTGGGTTGTCCAAAAAACCTGGTGGATTCTGAGCGAATCCTGACTCAGTTACGTACCGAAGGCTACGAAATCGTCAACAGTTACCATGATTCTGACGTTGTGATCGTCAACACCTGCGGTTTTATCGACAGTGCGGTGCAGGAATCGCTGGATACCATCGGCGAAGCGTTGAAAGAGAACGGCAAAGTGATTGTGACCGGTTGTTTGGGCGCGCGCGAAGATGAGATCCGCGAGGTGCACCCGAATGTGCTGGGCATCACGGGCCCGCATGCCTACGAAAACGTCCTTGAACATGTGCACCAGTTTGCGCCAAAACCCGCGCACAATCCGTTTACCAGCCTAGTGCCGGATCATGGCGTTAAGCTGACACCAAAGCACTACGCTTATTTGAAGATATCGGAAGGGTGTAACCACCGCTGTACCTTCTGCATCATCCCATCGATGCGTGGCGATCTGGTCAGCCGTCCGGTGGGTGAAATCATTAGCGAAGCGGAGCGTTTGAAAAACGCTGGCGTGAAAGAGCTGCTGGTGATCAGCCAAGACACCAGTGCTTACGGGGTCGACAGCAAACACAGTTTAGGTTTTGCCAACGGCACGCCTGTGCGTCAAAACATCAAAGCGCTGAGCGAAGAACTTGGCAAACTGGGCATTTGGGTGCGCTTGCACTATGTCTATCCGTATCCACATGTGGATGATCTGATCCCGCTGATGGCGGAAGGAAAGATCCTGCCGTATTTGGATATTCCGTTCCAACACGCCAGCCCGAATGTTTTGAAAGCGATGAAACGTCCGGGGCGCGCCGAGCGTACGCTGGATCAAATCAAAAAATGGCGCGAAATCTGCCCTGAGTTGGTGATCCGTTCGACTTTCATCGTCGGTTTCCCGGGCGAAACGGAAGAAGATTTCGAGATGCTGCTAGAGTGGCTAAAAGAAGCGCAACTGGATCGCGTTGGCTGCTTTAAATACTCTCCGGTTGAAGGGGCGGCGGCAAATGAGATCGCGGAGCAGATCGCCGAAGAGGTGAAGCAAGAGCGTTTCGAACGCTTTATGCTGGTTCAGCAAGAGATCAGTGCCGCCAAGCTACAAAAGCGTATTGGCAGCACCATGAAAGTGATCATCGATGAAGTGGACGAAGAGGGCGCGATTGGCCGTACCTACGCTGATGCGCCGGAAATCGATGGTCTGGTTTACCTTAATGGCGAAACCAGCCTCAAGCCGGGTGAGCTGGTTGAGGTAGTGATCGAGCACGCCGATGAGTACGATCTGTGGGGTTCGCTGGCTAGCGCGCAGTAAAGCCGCCGATTGTTACCAGCAAATCATCGCAATCAAAAAGAGCCGGCTTGTCCGGCTCTTTGCTTATCCCAGCATAGGAAGGGTGGAGACCAGCAGTAGAAGCGCCATGCTAATGTTGAACCCTTTGACTCGCGTGCTAGTGGTAAGCCAACGCTGCAATTGTGTGCCAGCGGCGGCCCAAAAGCTGACCGAAGGAATGTTGGCAGCGATAAAAATCCCGGCGATCAACGTCATCTCCCACCAATGGCTGCCGCTGCTGTAAACGCTGACCGCAGTCAGTGCCATCGACCAGCCTTTAGGGTTAACCCATTGAAAAATGGCGGCTTGTAAAAAATTGAGCGGCGTGAAATTCTCTTTCTCGGCCGCTTTGCCGCTGGTGGCGATTTTCACCGCCAAATAGAGCAAATAGCTCAGACTGAGGTATTTCAAAATATCATGGCTAAGCGGGTAGTGGTTAAACAGCCCCATCAGCCCCACGCCGACTAAGATCACCATCAGGGCAAAACCGAATGTGACGCCAAGCATGTGCGGAATGGTGCGCACAAATCCGACATTGGCCCCTGAGGTCATCAACATAATGTTGTTCGGACCGGGGGTAAAGGTAGAAACAAACGCAAACAAGGCCAAAGCCCCCAATTGTTGCAACTCCATCATTTTCTCCTCAATTTCTCTTATTGTTGGTTCATGAGATAACGCTTGACCGGTCACGACAATCATAAGTAGTTTCAATGGCAATTTTGTGCTTATATTTGATGACAAAACACAATATCAGCAAGAAAATTTCACTATGGATAAGTTTGACGAAAAAATATTGCACGCACTGAAAAGCAATGGCCGTCTCCCCAATGTTGAGCTGGCAGAGCGTGTCGGTTTGTCGGCCTCGGCCACCTTAAGACGAGTGCAAGATTTGGAGCGTAAAGGGGTGATTCAGGGCTACCGGGCGGTGCTCGACAGCAGTCAACTTGGTATCGGTTTTGTCGCCTATGTGTCGATTGGGCTGGCGTCGCACAGCAAAAAAGCGCAGCAACAATTTGAAGATCATGTGCGCTTTGTCGATGAAGTGGTCGAGTGTCACAACATCACGGGGGCGAATGAGTACTTACTTCGAGTTGAAACGCGCGATCTGGTCAGCTACAAGAAATTTCATGCCGATGTGTTAGGAGAGTGCGAGCAGGTAAAATCCATCACCACTATGGTGGTGATGGATTCGCCGAAAGATGAACGCTAGCAAACTGTATAACCGCAGATGGTATGCCGTTGAGACTTTTTAGGCGAGGATAACAGTTGGTTTGAGTTTGTATAGCAGCGTTCGCCGCCTGCTGGTCTGAACGCTTTCTGAGTTGTTGCGATGACTTTGATTGGCAAGGCTGAAAATAAATCTTAGGCGCTTCTCCTTGATTGTTTGGTCAATTGGTCGGTTACCTGCACGCTTTGAAGTGACTCGAAAATGTTTGTCGAGCGCTTTGGCGTGCTACAAACAGGCTGGAAAGCAGCTAGCAAACCGGGCAAAAAGTCCCACTGAATCCCATTTTGAACGCGGCATGCCACGCACATCCTGCTAGTTTTACAGCGCCTATTCTCACCAAGCGGGATAGGTTTTCAATACGTAACGTTTTGAGAATCAAAAGGGATCAGGATGAAAAATACAATTACTCTGTCTGCCTTGGGGGCGAGTGTTATCGCCGCGCTCAGCGCATGCAATGTCAGTGCCCATGGCTGGGTCGAATACCCCAATGCGAGACAAAACATCTGTTATGAAGATGGCGGTTTCTGGACAAATGAAATCCCTAATCAGGCGTGTCAGGCGGCGTATGATGTCTCTGGCGCGTATCCATTTGTGCAGCGCAATGAAGTCTCTGCCAATGTGCCTAACTATCGTGATATGGCCCATGTAAAAGCGATTGTGGCCAATGGCGAGCTGTGCTCGGCGGGCGATGCGGCGAAAGCGGGGTTGAATTTGCCTTCGCCCGATTGGCAAAGAAGCAATGTCTCTCTGGATGCCAACAATCAGCTGGATTTAGTGTTTGCTGGCGTGGTGCCGCATAACCCCTCTTACTGGGAATTTTATCTCACCAAACCAAGCTACGATCCTTCTTTGCCACTGACGTGGGATGATCTCGAGCTGATCGATAGCGCTGGCGATGTGGCGGTGGATGAGCAAAAACGCTATCGCATTAAGGTCAGCTTTCCGGCGGGGCGCAGCGGTGATGCCATTCTCTACACTCGCTGGCAGCGTGTTGATGCCGGTGGCGAAGGCTTCTACAACTGTAGCGACATCACGTTCAAAGACGGAGGAACCACACCTCCAACCGACCCGACGGATCCACCGACTGAGCCGGGTAACAACCTGAGCGTGCTGGGCTATTTTGTTCCGCAAGGCTTTACGGTGGAATCGGGAGATACGGTGCGTTTTAGAACCTTTGATGCGTCCGGCGCAGAGCTGGTGGATCTCTCTTTACCGATCAGCGCCAACAACACCAGCACTTGGGCGGCAGAGCTGGCAGGGCAGTTCAATGGTCAGCAGCATAAAGATTGGTACATCGGTATCTGGCATCAGGAGATGAACCACTATATGTTCGATACGCGCAACTTGTTTGCCAACCAAGTCCATGCGCCAAGCGCCAATTTCAGTTACGCGCTGTCGCTGGTCAAAGGCGATACCACACCGCCGACCGAGCCAGACAACCTTTGGAGTAAAGACAAAGTTTATCAGGCGGGCGATGTCGTGAGCCACAACGGACGCGAATGGACGGCCAAATGGTGGACCAAAGGTGAGGAACCGGGCACCACCGGAGAGTGGGGCGTTTGGAAATAGTCTCGCGACTAACGATTGGCAGTGCGCACGCGCTGCCAATTCATATACGCTTCATCGGCCATATTGAGCATCGGCCAATCCTCTTCGGTGTCGCCGTAAGCATAAACCTTGCTGTAGTCGCTTAGTCGACAGTGCTGTTTTACCCGCTGTACTTTCTGTTCTCTGCTGCAATCGCCTTGTTGGTATTTGCCCGTATACCGGCCGCGGCTGACCGCCATTTCACTGCACAATAGCTCAATGCCTTGCGCGTCGCACCAATGGCGCAGATAGAGATCGAGCGACGCGGAGACCAAGATGATCCGATCGCCGCGCTGTTGATGCCAAGCCAGTTTCGCCACCGCCTCCGGCCGTAGATAACGTGGAATAACGTCACGGGCAAACTGCGCTCCTATTATTTGCAGCGTTGCTTCTCGGCGGCCTTTAAACGCGATCCAACTGGCGATGGGGCGCATAAGATGACTTGGCAACAGATTGGTTTTGTACAGCAGATAAAACGGCGCGATCACCACTCGGCCCACCCACTTACGCGTGCCTGAGGCGGAATGGTTGAGAAAGAGTGAAAACATATCTTCATTGGTGAGCGTGCCGTCGAAGTCAAACAGAGCCAGATTCATCACAACGCCTTGTTATCTTTTGCTTTAAGCGCCAAGTGTACCTCATCAGCGTTAAGAGGCCGAGCCAAAAGGGAAAATGCAATTGCATTAGGATTTGTTAAATAGATATGCAAAATATAGTCATAAATAATCGTGGTCTTTACCATAAAAAATCTTTTCCTTAGGTGGGACATTTTTTATTGTGCTGAGTAAACGATGACCTTATTATCCCCCTGCTTCTTGATGATAGCCAATCCGAGTACATCACATTCTGTTTTGTGGCAAGGCGATAGAGCAACTATCCAAGAGTGACTTTGACGGCGCCCGCGCGCTCTTATTGACGCTCCACTTTTCATCACGACTCACATGAAAAGTGCCCAACAGACTTGGAGGTTTACAATGGCTCATTCTGCATTTGGTTTTCAATCTATCTCTTCTCCTGCGCTGTCCAATGACGACATCGCGCTGATCGAATCTTCCGTTGAACAATTTGGCGCGCCGCTGTTGCTGCTTGATTGCGATATTATTCGTCAGCAGTACCGTGCACTGAAAAATGCCTTACCCGGCGTGACGTTACACTACGCGCTCAAGCCACTGCCGCACCCAGTTGTGGTCAGAACGCTGTTGGCGGAAGGCGCCAGTTTTGATCTGGCAACCAGCGGAGAAGTCGATCTCGTTGCGCAAGAAGGCGTACCGGCCGAGCTGACCATCCACACCCATCCGATCAAACGTGATGCGGATATCCGCGATGCGCTGGCGTATGGCTGTAATGTGTTTGTGGTCGACAACCTCAATGAGCTGGCGAAGTTCAAAGCGTACAGCGAAGAGGTGGAATTGTTGGTGCGTTTGAGCTTTCGCAACTCAGAAGCGTTTGCTGATTTATCGAAAAAATTCGGCTGTTCACCAGAGCAAGCACTGACCATCATTGAAACCGCTCAAGCGTGGAATATTCGCATTAAAGGCTTGTCGTTCCATGTTGGTTCACAAACCACCAATCCGCATAAATATGTAGAAGCGATCCACACCTGCCATCGTGTGATGCAGCAAGTGGTGGAAATGGGCCTACCAGCACTCAGCACGCTCGATATCGGTGGCGGTTTCCCAGTCAACTACACTCAGCAAGTGATGCCGATTGATGAGTTTTGTGCGCCGATTAACCAAGCGTTAAATGCATTGCCTGATACGGTGCATGTGCTGGCTGAACCCGGACGCTTCATCTGCGCGCCAGCGGTAACTAGCGTTGCTTCGGTAATGGGGCAAGCCGAGCGTGAAGGACAGATCTGGTATTACCTAGACGACGGTATCTACGGTTCGTTCAGTGGTTTGATGTTCGATGATGCCAAATACCCATTGGTGACCATCAAACAAGGCGGTGAGCTATTGCCAAGCGTGTTGTCTGGCCCAACTTGTGACAGTGTGGACGTGATTGCGGAAAACATCATGCTGCCAAAACTGGAAAACGGCGATTTGGTAATTGGTCGTACCATGGGCGCGTACACCAGCGCGACGGCAACAGACTTTAACTTTTTCAAACGTGCGCAGACCATCGCGCTGAATGAACAAGTGGAAAACAGCGAACGTTTGATTGGCTGATAACCCAAACGGATGACCGCAAAAACAAAAAACGCTCACATTGCTGTGGGCGTTTTGCTTTTGTGCCACAAGTGGTGAATTCCAGTGGCACTTTTGCTTGTTATCGGCTTAGAGCTTTTGGTTGAATTGACTGACCGATTCGATGACTTGTTCCGCGCCAGATTTGATCTCTTCCATCAATTGCCCAGCTTGATTGGATAATTGCAACGTGTCGCCAGCCTGCACTTGGCAGTCCGCGATAAGTTCAACCGCTTTGGTGGTTCCTTGTAAATTCTCCGACACCACATCGGCTATCTCTTTAGTGGTCTGGTTAGTTCTTGAAGCCAGTTTGCGCACTTCGTCCGCCACCACGGCAAATCCACGGCCCTGTTCGCCCGCTCGCGCCGCTTCAATCGCCGCGTTTAGTGCCAGCAAGTTGGTTTGGTCGGCGATGGCGCTAATGTCGCCTACGAGGTCATCAATTTTCTGTGAATCGTCTTTCAGTTTTTCTATGTCTTGCGTGGCACGCTGCATCTGCTCGACTAGGCTCTCCATCTTGTCGATCATGCTTCTGACCACTTCTTGACCTTGCGATGTCTGCTTTCCAGTCTCTTCAGAGATGCTGTAAGCCAAATGTGCGGCTTCGGCAACAACCTGTTCCTGATTCACTTGATCGGTGATCACCGTAGCAAACTTGACGACTTTATACAGTTCCCCGAAGTCATCATGGATGGGGTTGTAGGAGGCTTCGAGCCACACGGTACGTCCGTAGTTATCGATACGTTGAAAGCGGTTTGAAATGAACTGACCTGCTGCCAGCTTTTTCCAAAATTCTTTATAAGCGGAAGAGTTCGCTTCTTCGCTATGGCAAAACACGCGGTGATGTTTCCCGGCGATTTGCTCGTTGTTGCTAAATCCCATGCCGCGCAAGAAATTCTCATTGGCGCGGATAATTGTGCCATCAAGGTTAAATTCAATCACAGCGGTAGAGCGATTGAGCGCTTTGAGCAAATCTTCGTGCTCGCGAGATTTACTGATGGTACGGGTTAGCTCAGTGGCAAAAACGATGAAGCTTTGAACATTGCCTTTAATATCTATCACAGGTTGAACAATTGCTCTGAGCCAAGCTTCTTGGTGATTACCTTTCTCTATTTGCAAGGCGCCATTCCAATGTTCACGCTTCTCAATGGCGCTTTTCATCCGCGTATAATGTGGGGTAACTCTAGCATGTTTGGGAACGAGGTTAGTGAGGTATTCGCCAGAGATATTAGCGAGCTTAATACCCAGTTCTTGCTCAAAATTTGCGTTGATGTCAATGACCTTCCCTTGCGTATCAAGCGTTATACGCAACATGTCATTGTTGAGGCTCTCATTTATCTGTTCAAGCGAATACAATCTTTCTTTTAGTTGTTGGTTTTCTCTTTGCAGAGAGTTATTAAAAAACATGTCGGTTTACCTTGGGCGGAGGACAATATTAGGGATTATAGCTTTTGTCATAATTGCTTACATCGTGGTTTAGCACATTCCGCCAAGTAAATTAAAACAACATGTTAAACCACTAGGTATCAACCAGTTGGGCGGCGGTTTCTATCATATTGAACTAGAGGGAGTTTTCTCTTCCGGCAAAATGAGCGGTAAAGCTCAATGCGAATGAGCTGAAAGACAAAACGCCCATAGTGTGAAGTCGAGTGACGAGATCACGATGTCTCTTCGGTCAGCGATGACGCTTTGCCCTTCTCGCTAGGCGAGCAAGGCTTGGCTAGTTCTACTGCCCATTCTCTTTCCGCCTTCAGCCGCCGTTTTTCACTCCACTTTGGCCTTTCTCCCCGTGAGTGTTCCCGCTAGTTTTGCGGCTTTGGCACAATAAATTTGCCACTTGCGCTCACATGAACCTTCCCCTGAACACACAGCTCGGCAGAAAGCTGATATATGCCCCGTTTCTGCGTATCGCAACGGGCGAAAATCATCACCTGTTCGCCAATTGCAATCGGTTCATGGTAACGAACGTCGAGCCTTGCCGTCAGCGCTGGAATATTTTGCAACAGCAAACAGTGCGTCATTGCGCCATCGAGCAAGGCACTGGCGATACCACCATGGAGCAGATTTTGATAGCCCATATGACGAACCTGCGGAGTAAACTGCGCAAAGACGAGGTTTTCTTCACTCAATTGGTATTCCACTCCAAGGCTGTACGGGTTTTGTTGTTCGCTGGCGCAGACAGCACAGCTTTTGTGCAGGGTGAGGGCGTGATTCATGGTGATCCCGTTGGTTAGGCAAATTGAGTTAATAGCATATGCCAGTAACAACGGAAGATACTGGCTGCAATCATTGTTTGCAGCCAGTGACAATTACCCTTTCTTGGGAACGATACCGGAAAAGGTTTAAAAAGGCATGTTTGGCGCTACAAAAATTTTTGCATGATCACAAATTTAAACTCAGCGCCGATCGGTTTGAGCATCGTGACTTTTCATCTTAAGTACATGGTTTACACTGAGCGCAGGCTATATTTGGAGAATTGAGATGAGCAGAGTATGGGTAACGGGTGATGCGGTGGTGGATTTGATCCCCGATGGTGAAGCGCACTACCTTAAATGTCCGGGTGGCGCGCCTGCCAATGTTGCAGTGGCGATTGCTCGCCTAGGTGGAGATAGCGCGTTTTTTGGTCGAGTCGGGAACGATCCCTTTGGGCGGTTTATGCAGCAAACACTCAGCGATGAAGCGGTGGATTGCCAGTATTTAACTCTAGATAGCGAAAAGCGCACCTCAACGGTGGTGGTCGACTTGGATGATAGCGGTGAGCGTAGCTTCACTTTTATGGTCAAGCCAAGCGCGGATCAATTTCTCCAACCTACTGACATCCCGAGATTTAAATCGCGCGAGTGGCTGCACGTTTGCTCGATTGCCTTGGCCAACGAGCCCAGCCGTAGCAGCACGTTTGAAGCGATCGCGCGGATGAAACAGGCTGGCGGTTTTGTCAGCTTTGATCCAAACTTGCGCGAAGAAGTTTGGGCGAAACCTCAGGAGCTGATCGAGGTGGTGATGCGCGCGGTCGCGCTGGCGGATGTGGTGAAGTTCTCCGAAGAAGAACTGATGCTGCTCACCCAAACGGCCTCGATTGAAGAAGGTTTGGCGGTATTGGAAAGCTATGTACTGCCGCTGGTGGTAATCACCCAAGGTGCCAAGGGTGCTTTAGTGGTGGCGGGCAAAACGCAGACGTTGGTGAGCGGAAAAGTGGTGAAGCCGATTGATACGACCGGAGCGGGCGATGCGTTTGTCGGCGGTTTACTCTACCAGTTGTCTGTCGCAGAGGATTGGCGCTCGGCTGAGGCCATTACTCAGGCTATTACTTGGGCGCATGGCTGTGGTGCGCTCGCTACGACGCAGAAAGGGGCGATGACGGCACTGCCCAATCAAGCGGCGCTTATGGCCTTTCTTGCTTGATGGTACGAGTGAATCTGTTTTGGGCGAGCCGAGAGCTCGCCTTTTTTCTGTTGTCGTTTTTTGTCTGCCTTGATCACAAAACCAATTCAGATCGTGAATCAGATTAAAGTTTTCTATTTTATTTCGGGATCGTTCCCTGAAGTTGCAGTATAGTCTAGCTACACAAGATAACGTTGGCATGCTTGCTACCTACCTAGGTTGGTCGTGATGTTGAAAAGAGCACACAACAGCGTGTTAGCGAAAGATACTGCAACTTGTCATATTGCGAATTGGTTTATCGGGGAGCGTTTGCCACTTTTCCCACGCGTAAACTGCCAGCTTGCCTAGTTGCGTTCAACTCAATAGCCAGCTAGTCTTTAGAGTAAATCTCTAATAAGGCTAGGATATGGCAGAAGAATTGATGCAAGGCGAGCGAATAACCTGCCGAAATTGTGCTGATAAAAATCAGCTGGGTTTCGATTTTTCGATGGCGTTTCAACCCATCATTAACTGCCACACGCAAAGTGTCTTTGGTTATGAAGCTTTGGTTAGAGGGCTGAATAACGAACCTGCTTTTTCTATCATTTCTCGTATTACCGACGAAAATCGTTATCTGTTTGATCAGTTGTGCCGCGTCAAAGCCATTTCGTTGGCGGCGAAGCTAGGCATCGAGTCGATGCTGAGCATCAACTTTCTTCCCAATGCGGTTTACCAACCTGAGCGCTGCATTCGCACCACGCTGGAAGCGGCGAAAAAGTATGATTTCCCGACTGAAAACATCATGTTTGAGTTTACCGAAGTCGAAAAAATCGAAGACAGCCAGCACGTTGAGCGCATCGTCTCCTATTACCAATCGTTAGGCTTTAAAACCGCGATCGACGATTTTGGCTCGGGCTATTCTGGTTTGAGCCTGCTGGCGGATTTTCAAACCAACATTGTTAAACTGGACATGGGTTTGATTCGGGATATTGACCGCGATACAACGCGCCAATCCATCGTCACGCACTGTTTGGCGATGTTTCGCGATCTTAATATCACTCCGCTTGCAGAGGGAGTGGAGAGTGAGAGTGAATATCGCTGGCTAAAAGAGGCTGGGGTGGCGTTGATGCAAGGTTATTTTTTTGCCAAGCCCGGTTTTGAGAGTTTGCCGAGCGTGGATTTTATGGACTAGATATCACCATAGGCTAAAGAAAAACCACCGTTGGCATGCGGTGGTTTTTTTCGTTTTAGCGCGGTGCAAACGGCCAGGACATGGCGTTTAGCGGGGTAAAGTGTGTCTGCTCTTTAGCATGGAAAAGCGAGATTTGCGTTGCCTCTGGCGGAGTAAAGATACGCCCTGTCATCACTTTTTCTCCGTCATTGATGAAGATTTCCAGCGAAGAGTTATCGGCTAGAATGTGCAGCTTCACTTTGTCGGACGTGAGCGCGAGTTCGCGAATGGTATCGCCTTGTCGAATCTCGGTGGCGCTGCGATCAAAACGCAGCACTCGCTGCTGTGCGTCTAAAGCTAGCACCACGCGATGCTGCTCATCGTGCATTAAGTGCAGTTCGCTGCCCCAAGGCAGAGTGACTTGCAGTTCAAAGCTTTTAGTACCAAGCGTGATTGGCTGGGCGCTTAGCGCCAGTGATTGTGTTTCGCCGCGCAGAGCGTCCAGTTCGGCCGTTGGCTGCTGGATAATTTGACCTTCTTGCCAACGAAGTTCACGCAGCGCGGTGAACTGGTGGATCCAGCCGTTCTCACAACTTGGGTGATCAATTTCGTCGGGTAGCCCCATCCAGCCGCACATTACGCGGCGACCATCGGCGGTTTGCAGGCTTTGCGGTGCATAAAAATCAAAGCCAGCGTCCAGTTCCCAACCTCGCAGAAAATGGAACCCGCCTTGTGCATCCTGCTCAACGCGAAAGATGCGGTTTTGGTGCACTATGGTGTGGTGCGGGTTATCAGAGGTGATGCCTTGGGGGCCGAACACGACAAACTGCTCACCATCGATCTCAAACCAATCCGGGCATTCCCACATATAGCCATACGGTGCCAGTTCGTCGCCGTAGAGCTTATCGAACCGCCACTCATGCAGATCCTCACTGTGGTACACTGCTAACCTGCCTTGCAAATCTTGCGTCTGCGCACCAAGCAACATGTGCCAACGACCTTGTTTGAACACCACTTTGGGGTCGCGAATATGCTCGGTGACACCGGGCGGCAACGTGCGGATCACTGGCCCTAATTTGGCAAATTTGCCATTTGCATCAAGGCGAGCTGCACACTGCATGGTTTGTCTGTCACGTTCATGGCCAAGGCGTGTGTTGCCGGTGTAGAACAGCCACAAATCGTCGCCATCACTGACCGCATGACCAGAAAATACCCCGTGACTATCGAACCAATCTGAAGGGGTGAGGGCGATGGACTGCCAAGCCCAGTTGACGAGATCCGCGCTTTTCAGGTGTACCCAGTATTTGTCTTTGTGCTCACAGGCAAAAGGGTACCATTGATAGAAAAGGTGATATTCACCTTGATGATAAATAAACCCATTCGGATCGTTGAGTAAGCCTTGTGGCGGTGAAATGTGCCATTGTGGGCGATACGGGCAAGCGGTGGGTTGCAGATACTGCGAGGCTTGTTGGCGCTGGCGAGCAGCGATAGCCAAACCCACCTTGGCAAGATCCTCATCGCTGATGCTGGCATCGCGCGCCATCGACAGTTGCCATTCTCCGAGTACAGACTCGGCGCAGACCGCGTCGGGCTGTGTAACGCGCTTTGCGTCGATCACGGCAACCGTCACTTGCCCCTTCGGCGCCAAAATTCGTTGGATATTATCGAGCCCGCCGGCGAGTTCGATAAGCTTTTCTAGTGACATAACTTACCTAATAATAAATTCGGGAACGTTCTCAAAAATATAAAACAAAGAAGATTTAGGCAAGTCTTTCTGGCAAAAGAGGAGGGCAGAGTGTCAGTGAGTGTGAGGCCGGGCACAGAAACCCGGCACAAAAGAGAGAAAACCGAGAGGGGAGCTCAGCAAGTTTCGCGGCTGATATTTTGGAAGGTAAGCACCACTTTACTCATTTCCTGACCGCGCCCCGCTATGCGTTCAAGTAGCATTTTTGCGGCATTTTCTCCTGCTTTATCAAAGGCATAGTTGAATGTTGAGAGTGAGGGTGTGCTGACGTAAGCGAGTTCATCGTTCCCCACGCCCAGCACTTTGATCTGCTCGCCAACCCGAACGCCCTCTTCTTGCAAGGCTTTGACCGCCCCCACCGCTAAACGGTCGGTGGCGCAAAACAGGCCGTCGAGTTTAGGATGCGCTTTAAGCTGTTCCTTCGCTAAACGGTAGCCCGACTCAATAGAGAAATCGCCGCGAACATGGAACAAAATCGCTTGTTGATGAAACGCCAAAGATTGCTCTAACCCCTGTGAGCGCAGCACATCCACGGCGATGTCATCCCTTTGCACGCCAATAAAGCCGATTTGCGAGCAGCCCGCTTGGACTAAGCGGTTACCTGCCTCAAAGCCGACACGCATATCATCATGTACCACGCTGGGAATATTGTGCATGGAGCCATCTTGCCCGACCAGCACCACGGGCACGGCGGATTGTTGGATAGCTTTGACCAGCGGCGCGTCTAAATGGGTGGCGTAAAAGACAATGCCTTCGACACGCTTCTGGTTAAATATCTGAATATATTCAAGTTCTTTTTCATGAACTTGATGTGTATTGGCCAGCAGAACGTGTTTTCCTGCTTGTTCAAAAATGGCGGTGAGGCCATCCACACCTTGCGCCGTCGCATGGGAAGAGACGCGCGGTACAATCACCCCGATCAAATTGGTCTTTTGTGATTTTAAATCTTTGGCGACTTGATTGACGACGTAACCACATTCGGCAACGGCTTGTAAGACTTTGATTTTTGTTGATTCTTTTACGCCGTACTCGTCGTTGATCACCCGAGAAACCGTCGATTTGGACACGCCAGCCATTTTGGCGACGTCATGCAAACTTGCCATAAAGCATCCTATTTCACATTTCATTTGGGATTGATTGCAGAACTGGTCGATCTCAATCCGCTTTTAACGTGATTCTACCCTTGTTTTACGGATCCTCTGCGTTGAATTTGCCGATCCCACTCACAGATTTCACCCGCATGTTTTGACCGATGGCGATTTATTGACAAGAATTCGTTTTGCAAACGTTCCCAAAAATGAAAACAAAATCGCAGTCAACCACTATACTGAAACGAAACAACAATCGGGGTGAGTTATGGACTATCCAGTCATAGCAAAACAACTTTTAGAACATTTGGGCGGTAAAGCCAACATTCAGGCATTAGCGCATTGTGCGACACGTCTGCGCTTAGCCGTGAAAGATGAAGCGCTGATCAATGAGAGTGCGATTGATTCTCTAGACGGGGTGAAGGGCCAGTTTAAGGTCGCTGGTCAGTACCAGATCATTTTCGGTTCGGGCATCGTCAACCAAGTGTATGCCGAAATGGCGAAACTCACCGGTATGGCAGAGATGTCGACCAACGACGTTGCCAGCGCGGGCGCAGAAAAGCAGAATATTGTGCAGCGTGCGGTCAAAGGTTTGTCGGATATTTTTGTCCCTATCATTCCGGCGATTGTCGCGGGCGGCCTGTTGATGGGTCTGTTTAACGTGCTAACCGCCAAGGGGCTGTTTATTGATGGGCAATCGTTGATTGATGCCAATCCGGGCCTTGCTGATCTCGCCAGTATGATCAACACTTTTGCCAATGCGCCTTTCGTTTATCTCCCTGTTTTATTGGCATTTTCTGCTTCTCGCAAGTTTGGTGGCAACCCATTCCTTGGCGCGGCACTTGGCATGTTGATGGTTCACCCTGACCTCCTAAATGGCTGGGGTTTTGGTAGCGCGACGGTTTCTGGTACGGTGCCGACGTGGAATATTCTCGGTCTGGAAATCCAAAAAGTAGGCTATCAAGGCTCGGTGCTTCCTGTGCTAGTGTCGGCGTTCATCTTGGCGAAAGTGGAGCTTGGCCTGCGTAAAGTGGTGCCATCGGTTCTCGATAACTTGCTCACTCCAATGTTGGCAATTTTCATCACTGGTTTCCTTACTTTCACGCTGGTAGGTCCGATCACTCGTGATGTTGGCTTTATGTTGGGCGACGGCTTGAACTGGCTGTACGATTCGGCGGGCTTTATCGGCGGCGCACTGTTTGGCTTTATCTACGCGCCATTTGTGATCACCGGCATGCACCACAGCTTTATCGCGATTGAAACTCAGCTTTTAGCCGACATCGCGACTACGGGTGGCACCTTTATTTTCCCAATCGCGGCGATGTCAAACGTTGCGCAGGGTGCAGCGGCTTTGGCCGTCGGCTTCACCACCAAAGAGACCAAGCTGAAAGGCATTGCGCTGCCATCGGGTATCACGGCGCTACTAGGCATCACTGAGCCAGCAATGTTCGGTGTGAACTTAAAACTGCGCTACCCATTTATTGCTGCGATCATCGGCGCGGCGGTTTCCAGTGCCTTTATCACCCTGTTTAACGTTAAAGCTCAGGCGCTAGGCGCGGCAGGCTTGCCAGGCGTCATCTCAATCAACCCAGAGAAGATCGGCTACTACGTGGTGGGCATGGTGATCTCTTTTGCTGTTGCCTTCGGCTTAACCGTCATGCTTGGCATGCGCGAAAAAGCCAAACAAGGCGTTCGAGCTACGGCGTAATACATCCCCCTAAAATGCGATTACGCTTTCGCCCACTCCATCGAGTGGGCTTTTTTCTACCTAAAACGTCTGACAAAGCAATTTTTGCGTCCGTTTAGCAAAGTCAAAAGCAATTTCTCTGGTTAGGATAGCGCCAAGATTCGATTGAAAACGAGCGCAAAAATGGCCGAGATAACAAGCAAAGCTGACACCAACCAATACCAAACTGGCGCAGCGGCTATATTACTTGCCTGCATTTTATGGGGCACCACCGGTACGGCGGCCAGCTTTACCCAAGCGGTTTCGCCCCTCGCGACGGGTGCTTTTTCCATGGGGGTTGGCGGCTTGCTGCAAGCCCTGATCGCCAGCAAGATCATCGCTTATCAACGTCGTCAGTTGTGGCAGTTTCGCTCGGCGCTACTTTGCAGTGCGCTTGCTTTAGCCGTCTATCCGCTGGCGTTTTATACGTCGATGCAACTGGCTGGTGTGGCGGTGGGAACGGTGGTTTCGATTGCCAGTGCGCCGTTTTTTACCGTGCTTATTGAGCGTCTTTTTGGCAAAGGGTTAGGAGTTTGTCGGCGCTGGTGGCAGAGCTTTGCAACTGGCGCTTTGGGTATCGCGTTACTGGCGGGGGGGGGGGGGGGGGGAAAAGCCGAGGCTCGCGCCAAGGGGGGGGGGTTTTTTGTTTGGGATCCCGCTTGGGTTTGGGGGAGGGGGCGCCCACCCCGTTTTTTCTTTGGGTTGGGAAACGGGGATTGTTATAGGGGGGGAAAAACAAAAGGGGGGGGGGGGGGTTTTTTCCCCCTTGGGGG
>NZ_JZAM01000177.1:0-18494 GCF_000960595.1 Vibrio sp. S234-5 | reverse complement strand
TAGAGCAATAATGGAAAGGGCCGCGTATTCCAAAGCGATGGTAAAGAAGTGAAGTTGACATTAACTGGCTATTTTTGGCGATATGGTATCAGAAAAGCCATTCAGGTATCGATTTTCCGGATGAACCATTTAAATGACTTATGGACAGCAGCATCGAACTTGCCCCAGATTACTATCTGGGAAACTTTTGTAAATTGACTCACCACGCCATTCACTGGTATTCCGATTTACTCACTAAAGAGGAGTTAGATTGGCATACGCGATTTGAGCAACTCAGCAAACCCGCTCAATGTCTACTTGTTCGTCTATACAGTCGCAAAGGCTGTTGGTTTCGTAGCGATAAACTGAACTACGCAGAAATTCCCGATATTGCGCAAGCTTTAGATGAACTAAACCAAGCCACATTGATCGAGTTAAACCCCAAAGTTAGCCATCAAGAACTGGCCGCCCACTTATTGACCAAACCGGAACTGCTCACTCTCTACCCTGCACTTCCACGAGCTTTGAGTAAACAAGCACTCGTGGAAAAGCTGGAAGAAGGTGAGTTTCATGCGTTTAACTTACTGAGTTTTTCAATCATTAAGCTCAATGCCGCCCAGATGATCGATGTCTTGCTTACGCTTTTCTTCGCCAACTCCCATCAAGATCTGACCCAATTTGTGCTGGATGATTTGGGATTGCATCAATTTGAACAGTATCAGCTCAGTGAGCAGAGACGTTTCTTCGAACATCGAGAGCAAATCGATCGCTTAATCGAGCTCAGCCAACTCGCCAATCTCTACGGGCAGAGCGATCGTAAACGGAAGGCCAATCTGGATTTGTTGCTGGCAGCACTACCAGAACCTGTTCAACATCACTACGTAGAACGAAAACGGCAACACTTACTCAACGACATTGCCCGGGATTATGAGCGCTTGGGTGAACTTGATCTCGCGTTGTCACTGTTTAAGCACTCCTTATTACCACCAAGCAGAGAACGCCAGGCGAGGATTTACGACAAGCAAGAACAGAATGAGGCCTTTAGTGACATTGTCACCAAGATGCTAGAGCAGCCCATTGATATCTCTGAGCTAGAAATTGCTGAAAAGTTAATGCAGCGAGTAAAACGTAAACAAGGTTTAAAAATCGCTAGGAAGGTGAAACCTACGTTTCAAGAACATCGCCTTGAACTGAATCTATCCCAGCAGCGGGTAGAATTGGCGGTCAAAAGTTATTTTGAAGATCAAGGTTGGACGGTGTTTTACATGGAAAATGCTCTGCTTAACGGTCTGCTCGGTTTGACACTGTGGCCTGCGATTTTCGCTCCCATTGAGGGCGCATTTATCAACCCCTATCAACATCGCCCGCTGGATCTCTACCACGCTGATTTTGTCAGCAAGCGCCAAGTTCTGATTGATAAGGCGCTCGAACAGATAAAAAATGGCGATTTTTCGGCTCTTTTTACCACTTATGAGCACAAACTTGGTATCGCTAATCCACTAGTCAACTGGAGTGTGTTCAGTCACGAGCTTCTACAACAGGCAACAAAGAGCCTTCCAGCAGCGATGCTGTACGAGCTTTTTTGCATTCAACTGAGTGACCTAAAACTGTATCGCAATGGCATGCCCGACTTAGTGGCATTTAAAGATGGGCGGTTCGAGTGGATCGAAGTCAAAGGGCCTGGGGATAAACTGCAAGACAATCAGTGGCGATGGATAAACGAGTTTCAACGTTTAAACGTGCCCTTTTCTGTTTGCTATGTGAATCAATAAAAGAAGCCCTGCTCAATTGGCAGAGCTTCTGTTGTTTTTAAAGCTGTCTCACCACCCGGAATCCGGAAAAGTTAGCGGCTGAGGAAGGAGCGATAAACAATTGAGATTCGGCTTTGGCTTTTTCTGGAGAGAAGCTCCACGCTCCGCCTTTTAAGAGTCCTTTCGTATCGGACGTCCATTCCCAAACGTTGCCAATCACATCGTAAAGACCAAAAGCGTTTGGCGCGAAGCTTTTCACTGGTGACGAGCTATTGTTAGACCAAGGCGTACCGCCCCAGCCAGTATTCGCTTGACCAACCCCAAATGCTTCCCCCCACCAGTACGCTTTTTCTGAACCTCCACGAGCCGCGATTTCCCATTCATCTTCGCTCGGTAAGCGGTAGAAATAGCCCGTTTTATCTGACAACCAATTGACATACGCTTGGGCGTCATTTTGGCTCACACACACCACCGGAGAGTTGTCCTGCTGACTAAAACCAGGGTCGCGCCAATATTTATTGGCGACAGGAGTAATCGCCGCTTGCTCAATTCGCGTGCAGACTTTTTGTAACTCCGCATCGGTCTGGTAATTGGTTTGGTCTACAAAAGCGCGAAATTGCGCCACCGTGACTGGCGTTGTGCTAATCGAGAAACCCCGTGAGAGTTTGACTTGTTTGCCTGCTCGCTCACCGATCATATAAGTGCCTTGTGTCACCACCACCATCTCAGGTGCAGCCGAGTGCTTACCGATATTATCCGCAAAGGTTTCTCCCGGCTTCGCCACGTTTTGCTTTGCTACTAACTCAGCGCGCAACGTTTGATCGCCATTAATCACCACCAACTGATCAAAAGCAACATAGCCCTCTTTCTCGATTTGAATATGATGCTGACCAACAGGCAGCATCACTTCAGCTGGCGTCGAACCGTAACGCACACCATCGATGATCAATCGATCATCGTATTGATTTGAGCGAATCACCACTGAATGCCAGGCGGTTTCCTTGATTTTTTCCGGCTCAGACGCTTGGCTGGGCGCAAAACAGTATTTGGAGTCAATATCGAGCAGTTTACACGGCGCATTTTCTGCTGGTCTGGCGTTTAACGTTACTTTAAGCACCGAACTATATTGGTTTTCACCAAGGAACTCCGCTTTCGACACCTGCTGTTGCAACACATGAATATTCAACGTGGCTTGCGCTTGATTCTGTTTGGCCAACTTAGATTCCGTTGTTCCTTCAAGTAGCGCACTTTGATACTGTCTGACCGCTTTTTGCAGCGCTAATGTGTTGGTTTGCTTAGCACATTGTTCTAGCGTCATATCGGTTTTACAACTGTTGACGTAAGCCACCGTCTGCTCGCCTTTTTGGCTGATTTCACTGCGAATGGTTGCCACACGAGCGCGCTGGCGATCTTCTTTCAAATTGGCAATTTTTTGCTCGATAGCGAGTTTTTCCGCTTTAAGTGCTTGTAGCTCGGCGGTAAAGGTCTCTTCCTGCTGCTGAGACTCCAATCGCTGCTGCTGGTTCTGTTTCACCTTGGCCCAAGCGGCTTGATACGCATTTTGCGACGGTGCCAGATCAAAATCTGGTTCATCACTAATACGTGCGTAATCTTTGGCAAGTTGCGCTTTCGCATTTTGCAAGCGTGAGCTCAGCTCTTTTCCCTGCGCTTCGAGTCGACTCGTTTGTTCTTGCTGATTATTCAGCTCATTTTGCTTAGAAAATATCTTCTTTTCTGCTTCATTAAGCAGCGTGTTTTGTGAGAACAGCGCATCTTCAACGGCAATAACAGAAACGGTTTCTTCTTGAGCCATTGCAGGAGTGCCAGAGACCATGGGCATGATCGCCAGAGTCAGTGCAGATAAAACTAAACGCATGATAAATACTTCAATAAGACCACAACAAAACGCCATTCCACCAGAAACAGCCGTGCAACGAAAAAAGCAAAAGCAGGGGTTAACCCTGCTTGTCTTCTACCAGCTTAACCCAAACCGTATCGGTTCCACCAATATAGATTTCGCGGTTATAGGTTTGATACCCCGGCTTCGAGACCGTGAAGCGATGTTTACCTTTAGGCAGCAATAACTCGACAGGGGTACTGCCGTAGCTTACCCCATTGATGGTCACCGCATCATTGTACTGATCAGAGCGAACCGTCACCGTTACCCAGTCTTTCTTCTCTTGTTTTGTAGAAGTGTGACTACTACTATTTGACAAACAGTAACGACTCGACACTGCCAATAACTGGCAAGCAGCGGATGGATCTGGCTTGGCCTGTAACTGCGCCTGAATGTGCGTGGTGTAAGCACCGTTGCCGGAAAAGCCACTTTCTATTGTTTGACTTTCCTGCACATGAATATTCAGTTGTACACCTTGTAGGTTCTGCTTGGCTAACGCTGACTCAGTTAAGCGGTCTAAAAGTTTGTCTTTAAACGTGTTTACCGCTTTCTGCTTAGTCAGATACTTACTTTGGCCGATACACTCACCAATCGTCATGGTTGAAGAACAGGTTGCTGTGTAGCGTGTTTCCAGCACTGAGCTTTCACGCAATTCGGCTTCCAGACGTTTAACGCGGGCTTCAACTCTGGCTTCCTGTAAATTGGTGTATTCGCTATTTAAGCGAGCAAGTTTTTGCTTTTGTTGAGAAAGGCGTGATTCGCTCTCAACAATGTTCTGCTCACTTTTCAACTTCTCAGATTGGTTCTGTTTCACCGCTTCCCAAGATTCTTGATATTTCTTTTGGAAAGAGACCAAATCTGTATCAGGATCTTCAAGCAGGCGAGCATACTGTTTGTCTAGGGCCGCTTTGGCGCGATTGCGCTTCGCTTCTAGCTCTTCCCCTTCTCTTTGAATGCGAACATTGTCATTCTTCAGCCCCTTTAGTTGGCTGCTCTCGACAACGTATTGCTCTTCAAGAGCTTTGATTTCCTGCTGTTTGATATCCAGTTTTTCATCAACCGCTGAAACAGGATCGGCCTGAATCACATCTTCTGCCATCGCCGAAGATGTCCAGGAAAAACTTAGCGCAAGCAAAAGCGCTGGGATTGGACGTTTGATCATAGTTCCCTGCTCAAATAACGTTACATTCTGTACGCACAAAACGAGGAGATGACCCCTCGTTAAACTAAAACACCCCAACTCGTACACAGACCCGCATCTGCATGGAGAAGAGATCCAGGCGACCTAATTTTTTATTTGAAACGGTCATCTGAAAAATCATTGTATATCAATCCTGTTGAGAATATTGTTTCCAAAGTCCTAACTGAATCACACTTTTGAGCTAATTGCATAATTTTCGCCCATTTTTCTCTACGAGTTCGACACACTAAGGGCGTACCCACTTGTTTACAATAAGAAAACAAGTGAATAGTAAATAAGTTAACTTGCTCGAACTTAGGTAAAAAAGTCTCATAGGTACAGGGATTTGACCACAATTTTTATCCCAGTCGATGACTAAAATGAAACTGGTTAACCCCTGCTGTTGAGCTGATTATTAAAATCCAATATGTCTTCTGTTTTGTCAATCCATCCCTCAGCGTGATGTGAGTATCCACGGCGTTTAATTTGTTGTCAGGCGCGGCATCTGCTTTAATTGTGGTTATGTCATTTTTCCAGAATAAACAAATGAAATTACGGACATTTCTCCTACTATTTTTCACCACCCTGTTTGCAGGTTGTGCCACTTATGCTGGTCTTAACTATGACCAGTTATTTGGCAAAGCCGAGGTCAGAGAGCGCATCGCCCCGAACGCCTCCGTGCCAGCCGATTTTTTCCTCCAGCAAGTCAAACCGATCTTGGATAATCGCTGCGTCGTTTGCCACGCCTGCTACGATGCCCCTTGTCAGCTAAAACTTTCTTCTGTTGAGGGCATCGATAGAGGGGCTAGCAAGGCACTGGTTTATCAAGGAACTCGATTAACTGCCTCGGCGCCGACTCGCTTATTTGAGGATGCCGAAACCACGCAGCAGTGGCGCGAAGGCAGCTTCCATCCAGTATTGAATGAACGTGAGCAAACGGGCGTCGCCAACCTTGAAGCAGGCTTGGTCGCCCGTCTATTGCAGCAAAAAGAACGCCACCCTTTGCCGCAGCAAGACCAGTTAACCGGGTTTGATTTTTCGATTGATCGAGAACAAACCTGCCCGACAATCGAAGAATACGCTCAGTACGAAAAAGATCACCCCACTTGGGGGATGCCCTTTGGCATGCCAAACCTGTCGGCAGATGAGTACCAGACTTTGATGGCATGGCTTGAGAATGGCGCCATCATGAACGAACCACTCCCTCTTAGCAACGCGCACGCTGGCGAGATCTCGCGCTATGAGCAGTTGCTCAACCAACATTCACCTAAAAACCAACTCGCTGCACGATACATTTACGAACACCTGTTTCTCTCGCACCTCTATTTCTCTGAGCTTGAGGGCGCACCACGTTTCTTTACCTTAGTGCGTTCATCCACCCCTCCCGGAGAGCCTGTGAAACGCATCGCGACACGACGTCCCTACGACGATCCTGGCGTAGAGCGCGTCTACTACCGTATCATCCCAGAGCAAGGGGCGATTGTGGACAAAACCCACATGCCATTTGCTTTAAACAGCAAGCGAATTTCAGACTGGAAAGCGTGGTTTATTGACGCCGATTACCACGTCGCACAGTTGCCTAGCTATGATCCCGATGTGGCCGCCAATCCCATGACCGCCTTTATCGATCTGCCGGTAAAATCGCGCTTTAAGTTCATGTTAGACAACGCGCAAAATACCATTATGGCCTACATCAAAGGCCCAGTCTGCCGTGGTCAGTTAGCCCTGAATGTCATCAATGACCGCTTTTGGGTATTCTTCCTTGATCCTGATAAAGCGGACATGCCACAAGTCAATGAGTTCTATCACTCGCAGGCAGACAATCTAAAACTACCCGCAGAGCTGGAAAGCAATGCGCTTCCCGTAACAAACTGGGTCAAGTACTCGGTGCAGCAAGCTCGTTATTTAGAAGCAAAATCGGAGTTCATCAATCATTGGTTCAAAAATGGCACTCACTTGACCACCGAGATCATTTGGGACGGCAATGGAGAAAACGCCAACGCTGCTTTAACGGTGTTTCGCCATTTCGACAGTGCATCCGTGGTACAGGGATTAGTCGGTGAAAAACCGAAAACGGCTTGGGTGCTCGATTACGCGCTGCTGGAGCGCATCCACTACCTTTTAGTCGCAGGGTTCGATGTGTATGGCAACTTCGGTCACCAACTGATGACTCGAATGTTTATGGACTTCTTGCGTTTGGAAGGCGAAAGCAACTTTATTGCTTTGTTACCTGCACAGATGCGTCATGTTGAGCACTCAAGTTGGTATCAACAACAAAGCCCACAACTGAGTGATTTCCTACAACGCAACATCACGCCTTTTAACCAACCGACGAGCCTGGTCTACCATACCGACGATCCTAAGTCCGAACTGTACGATATTTTGCGCAATCAAGTGAGTGCGGTACTCAATGACCGCTATGAGATCGTCGATACTGGGCTTAGCAAGAGTCACGAAGCTTTACTGAACTCGCTCAATCAGGTCAAAGGCGAAGCGCTAGGGCCAGTTGCACAAATCAGTATGTTGATGGTGACATCGCACTCAGGCAAAGAACAACTGTTTACCTTGCTGAAAAATAACGCTCACGTGAACATCTCTAGCTTATTTAGCGAAGATAAAAACCGCGATCCCGCAAATGATGATCTCACTATCGTGCGCGGTGTGCTAGGCAGTTACCCTGCGGCATTTTTTGTCATCAACGAAGCACAAATCGTCGATTTCGTCCGATCATTGAAATCGATACGTAGCGAAGAAGATTACCTTAAGTTATTGGATAAATTCGCTATTCGCCGTAGTTCGACGCAATTTTGGCCGACCAGTGACAAAGTGCATCAATGGTATCGTAACGATCAACCGATCGAATTTGGTTTACTCGACTATAATCGTTTTGAAAACCGATGAAGCAATCGAGTCAGGGAGGTTCCCATGAGTATCCGGGATCGTATCGAAGCTCTGGAACAGCGAATTTACGTCGCCTGTTCCGAAGGAGATTATGAGACCGTCAATATGCTGGAAAACCAGTTGGATGCATTGCGGGGCCGTATCGAACACCCATTCGACGACGACCTAAATACGCTGGAAAGTAGCGTAAACCGTGATGACGATTGGCGTTAAACTCTGCCCGATAACGCTAAAAACCTCCGCTTTGTGCGGAGGTTTTTTTAAAGGCCAAGCTGTGCATTTAGCGCCCTTATGCTGTCAATAAGCACGGTGTCCAATGTCTGCTGCTCTGTTCGATAGGCTTGCAAAGGCGAAATGTCGGCTTCAATTTGTTGACAAAGCGTCATCAGGCTGGTGAGACCTAAACTGCCTGCGCTGCCTTTGAGCTTGTGGGCTAAATTCTTTATTTTTTCGCCATCGCCTGCAACCGATGCCTGTGCCATTTGAGCCGCGATTTCTTGGCTACTTTGGGTAAATAGGGTAACAATTTGCACCATCTTTTCTTGCCCAAGAATATGCAGATCCGCGTTAAGCAGCTCGACGTTCAGCAATTCACTTTCTCTATCAAGCAAAGAGATGACCTCGCTAGCTGACTGGTTTTTCGGCTCATTGGGCTGGCAAAGCCAATATTGTACTTCTTCCTCCAACGCTTCTTTTTGCAACGGTTTTGCCAGATAGCCATCAAAGCCAGCCGCGAGATACTGCGCGACCTCCTCATCAAAAACATGCGCAGAAACGGCCACCATCGGCGTGTTGCAATTCAAGCTGCCTTCTTGTCTTTTGAGACGCTGTATAAGATCACAGCCGTTGCAATCCGGAAGATTAATGTCAATCAGGGCAAGATCAAAAGCGTGTTGCCGCGCGAGCGCTTCTGCCTCTGATCCATTTTTTGCCACCCATACCTGATGGCCCAAGCTGTGCAGAAAACCCTCCGCGACCAAGCGATTCACAGGATTGTCTTCAACCAGAAGAATCGTCGCCGACACAGTGCTCACACATGGCTGGGCAAGAGCTTCACTTTCTTCCGGCACCTCGGTGCTTTCGAGCGGCACACTGAACCAGAACCGACTGCCAACGTTTGGCTCAGATTCGACGCCGATCTCGCCGCCCATCGCTTCGACCAATCGCTTACTGATCGCCAGCCCTAAACCGGTTCCGCCAACATGAGAATGCCCTTCTCCAACCTGTGTAAAAGCATCAAATAATCTCGCCAGTTCAGTTGGAGCGATCCCAACACCGCTATCGCTCACTTCAAACAGCACTCGCTTCTCATCTTCAGGATCGCGGCAGACGTAAATATCCACGTCACCGTCGGTGGTAAATTTGATCGCATTGCTAACTAAGTTATTTAACACTTGCCCTAAGCGGGTCACATCACCGAGCCAGTAGTGGCTTAAATCAGATTCAAGGTGATAATCAAACACCAGTTGCTTCTCTTTCGCTCGGCTTTTCATCAATTGAAAACTATCTTGCACCAATCGCGGCAAATCAAAAGGCGCAAGACGGATTGGTAAATGCCCCGCCTCAATTTTCGAATAGTCGAGCACGTCATTGAGAATGGAGAGCAAATTATGCCCGCTGCGCTCAATGATATCCGCGTAGTACCGTTGAGTAGCATTGAGCCCTGAATCGATGAGCAGTCGCGTTGTGCCTAAAACACCATTCATCGGTGTACGTATCTCATGGCTCATGGTCGCCAAAAAAGCCGACTTAGCGCGATTTGCCTGTTCGGCTTCAATACGCGCTTTCGCGTGATTGAGCACCTCATTATTGAGTTTTTCATTGGTGAGCTGCAACTGACCCGTGCGCTCCGTCACCACTTTTTCGAGATGCGCTTTGTGTTCTTGCAGTTCGCATTTGACCTGCGCTTCACCTTCCGCCACAATTTTCAATGCTTGAGCGGTATCACGCGCTTTAATGATCGCGCGCCCCATTTGCGCCAGTTCATCCTGCCCTTGAACTTGCAGTGAAACATCCAGATCCCCTTGAGCGACGGCAAGCAGCGCAGCAGAGTACTCGGTTAAACGTTTGACCACCGACACATACACCACACGCCAAACGATCAGCACAACAATCGCGAAACCCAACAACGAAATGATCGTCAGTAAAGTTCGGGCAAAATCCAACGTTTGCGTGAGCGCTTGCGCCGCTTCGCTCGTCGCTTGGCTGGAGGCATCGACCAAGCGGTTAACGGTGCTGTTTAGCTGGGTAAACAGATCCAACGTTGCCAGCATCAGCGCTTGCGACTGTTGATTATTTTCCTCTTGTTGGGAAAGCAGAGAGAAGACATGTTTCCGCTCGGCCAGTTGCTCTAATAGCTGCGCCATCTGCGCCGAACGCGTGGGATCTTCCACCGCCGTGACTCGTCGCTGCATCACCTTGAGATTGGCGGCAAACTCACGGCTGACCTCATCAATACGTTGTGCGTTGGTCAAGGTGCGCGCTTCTTCAATCTGATTGAGCATACGAAACGCCAGCAAATGCAGTTCATGCAGACGCTCGCCAAGATCGAGATCCACCTCAACAAACGCATCCAGCGCTTGAATGATTGGTTCGCGATCCCGCGCAGAAAGCAGATCATAGAGATGGGTAATGTTGGCAACGGCTATCGTACTGGTATTGAGCACTTGCGTGCGCGTCAGTTGCTCCAGTTCGTTACTGAGTAAACGCATTTGAGCGGTTTGCGCTGCGATCTCAGAGGCCAACTTGAGTCTTCTCTCGACAGATAGACCGAGCTGCGCCAAGTTATCAATAACCTGCTGCACGTTCACTTCCAGACGCAAAAGCAAGTCAGGGTCAAACGAGCCACTACTGCCGAGCGTCTTGATATGTGAAAACAACTTATCTAACTGGGTAAACACGACTTTGCCTGCCGCTTGACGCTCGGGCTCATTTTTGGCGTTCGACAAGGTTTGTACCGAGGCAATAATGCGTGAGCTGAGTTCGGAGACTTGACGCGCCTCTATCATTGCAGGAATGGCGGTATCGACAACATTACGCTCAGTTTTCGCCACCAAAGAGAACCCCAATACGCCAATCAATGCAGAGATCATCACTAACATCGCCAAAGCAATAAACGAGAGCAGCAATTTGCGGCCAATGCTGGCTGTGGCAAGTAACATACTTAAGATACCTATGGCTGAATCGACTGGGTAAGCGGTAAAGAATACGCTATATTCTGCAAAGTTACCGCAATCCACTGACATTGACCTTGCTGCATGTTAAAAACCAACCCACTTTGTTCGACATTAAGCTCTATCGGCTTACTTTTCTTCGCCACTCTCACTTCCTCCACTGCCATTGCCAGCGAGAAGCTATGCGCCATCTATCCGCACCTGAAAGATTCCTATTGGCTATCGGTCAACTACGGCATGGTTTTGGCGGCGCAAAGACTGAATGTAGAGCTGCGCGTTTTGGAAGCCGGCGGCTACCCCAATGTCACTAAACAGCAGCAACAACTTCAGCAATGTCGTCAATGGGGCGCACAGGCTATTTTGCTCGGCACGGTCGACTCGCACGCATTCTACGATGATTTGCAACGCTGGAGTGGCGAGGTGCCTGTTTTCGCCACCGTCAATCAACTGGTGCTCGATGAGCATCAGCGCCCTCAGCTAAAAGGCAGCGTTGGTGTTGATTGGTATTGGATGGGATATCAGGCTGGGCGCTATTTGGCAACAAAACATCCTGCCGGCAGTGGTGTGGTTCAAACCGCGCTGTTACTTGGCCCAAGTAACCGAGGAGGAACCAAACCCGTCGCACAAGGCTTCAACGCCGCCATTCAAGACAGTGATGTTAAGGTGGTGGTTCATCTTTCTGCCGACAATGACAAAGAATTACAACGTAACTTAGTGCAACAAGTGATTGAGACACAAACGGTTGATTACATAGTCGGTAGCGCAGTCGCGATTGAAGCGGCCATCAGTGAGCTGCGCATCAGCGGGAAGTCACAACAGATAGGGCTGGTGTCGACCTATTTGAGTCACGGCGTTTATCGCGGTTTACTGCGCCACAAAGTGGAATTCGCCCCGACCGACCAAATGGTCAAGCAGGGTCGCTTATCCGTTGAGCAAGCGGTGCGATTTTTGCGCAGCGCCCCTTATGAGCAAACGTTAAGCCCTGATATTCAACCGTTAACGCCCGACACGCTTGAGATCTCAACTATTGAAGACTCTTTATCACCATCCGCATACAGGCCGACTTTTCACGTTAAAGCAGTTGAATCCCAACCTTAAGTTATGCTTAATAAGGGCAAACCGAATATGGTCATTCAAACGGAAAACTTTGATGCAAAAAACAACTCGTACCATGCCTGCGCACAAACATATCGCATTAGTTGCGCATGATAACTACAAACCAGAGCTGCTGCGCTGGGTAAAAGAAAACAAAGAAAAGCTGCAACGCCACTTTCTTTATGCCACTGGAACCACAGGTTTTATGTTGAGCAAAGAGACAGGATTGGCGATCAAGAGCATGATCAGTGGACCTATGGGCGGCGACCAACAGCTTGGTGCGCTGATTTCTGAAGGGAAAATAGACATGCTAATTTTCTTCTGGGATCCACTGAACGCTGTACCTCATGATCCTGATGTCAAGGCTTTGCTGCGCATTGCCAGCGTATGGAACATTCCCGTTGCTACCAACCGTGCAACGGCTAAGTTTCTCTTCGCTTCGCCTTTGCTGGAGCAAGAGGTGGATATTGAGATCCCTGATTATCAGGCTTACCTCGCCGAACGAACCTGAGCGAAGAAACTCACACTCTAAGCTGCCATCACGGCAGCTTTTTTTTGCTGAATGATTTAGAGTTAAGGCCCCAAAAATACAGCTCGGAAACGTGCGCGCATCAAACATCTGCAACAAATTATCTTTATTTAGTTAACAAGCCTATCAACGACGTCTTAAGATGAGCATTAAGCGATTATTTTCATATTATCGCTTTGGCTAGGAAAGGACCAATAATGAAAAAGATAACCAGAACACTTCCATCAAAGAAACGTATTGCGCTTGTCGCTCATGATGGAATGAAACACGACCTGCTAATGTGGGTTCAGCGAAATCTCAGTGCATTGCAAAATCATCAACTTGTTGCCACCTCAACCACCGCGCAATATTTATCGATGAACACACCACTGTTCCTTGATAGATTGAGCAGTGGCCCTATGGGCGGCGATCAACAAATCGGCGCGAGAATCACCGAAGGAGAGATTGACGTTTTGGTGTTCTTCTGGGATCCGCTCGACGCGCATCCGCATCAATTTGACGTCATTGCCCTACTCCGGTTGGCAACGGTATGGAACATTCCACTTGCCACCAATCCCTCTTCGGCCGATCTCCTGTTTGGCAACCATCAACTGGGCGAAGTGATGCCCATCACCATTCCAGACACGCCAACCTGTGTCTATCAACAAAGGTAAGGATAAAAATCAGGACTGTTTGATCACAGGGTAAGCCTCCTCAACCAGTTCCTGAACAAAGCCCGAACCTGAACCATTGTGTGTGATCCACACTTTCTCCCGAGCGCGGGTCAACGCGACATAGAACAACCTGCGCTCGTCAGCATAGGCAAAATCATCACTAGACAGCGTAAGCGCATTGTTGAGGTGCAACTGCTTTTTCTTCGCTGGAAACTGACCTTCATCGACGCACAGTATAATCACGTAATCTGCCTCTTTGCCTTTGCTGGCGTGGCAGGTCATAAAACGAATATCAAGCTGCGTGAAACGCTTAATCCAATCGTCACACAGATCGGGTTTGTGGTAATGGTTACGCCCAAGCAACAAAACCGATTTATTGCCTTTGCTTTGACGATTCAACTGATCAAGGATCTTTTCCACCGTGTTACTTGGCGCGGTATAAACGGCTTTCTGCTTTTGTTGCTTGAAGCTGTTCAACTGCTTTTTCAGTTGAATAGGATTTTGCTGAATAAAGCGATTGGCCACTTCCCCAATCATATTGTTGAATCGATAGGTGGTGTCGAGCTGGTGCACTGTCGAGTGAGCAAAGCGCGCTTGAAAACCCGTTGTTAGGTCGACACTCGCTCCCGCAAATTGATAGATGGCTTGCCAGTCGTCTCCGACCGCAAACAAGGATGCACCAGGCTGTTTATTGCTTCGCTGACTCAACGCTTCCACCAGAGCGAGACGATCTGGCGAGATGTCTTGGTACTCATCCACCATAATAAATCGCCAAGGAGACACAAACTTTCCTTGTTCCACATAGCGGGTTGCGCGGCTGATCATGGTCGGAAAATCGATTTGGTTATTCTCTTTAAGCATCTTCTGCCAAGCACTGTAACAGGGCCAGCACAGCGCCAACTCACTGTTTAGCCGCGTGTAGTCTGTCTGCTCCACCAACCGTTCTTGTACTTCTTTTTTGCCAATACCGAGTGCAGCCAGTTGCGAAACTTGATTCTCCAACCAAGAGAGCAACTTTGGGTTTTCAACGTGGCTACCCAGTTCATCATCACCGGTTAAATAGGCGATAGGCCATTTAGCGAGATGTTTCTGCCAACGTTTGAAATTGGTCGGCGTCATCCAGTGCTTCTTCAGCCAGTCGACACACCAAGCCATACGCAGTTTATCATCCAACGCCATCGGGCAGATGTCCACTGGCGTCTCTTCAACTTGATTGACAATCGACAGCCCCAGTTGATGAAAGGTTGATACGTTGGTTTTCTCCGCTGCCAAGCCGATTTTATCCCGTAGACGTTGGCGCAGCTCGTCTGCCGCCTCCCGGCCAAAAGCCAGCATCAAGATCTCTTCATCCCTCGCCTGATGACTTTGCAATAAATACGCAACCCGAGCAGTCAGCACGCTGGTCTTGCCCGACCCCGCTCCCGCGAGCACTAGGTTGTGATCATCATTAAGCAAGACTGCATACTGCTGTGAGATGTTTAATGGCGAGGACTCAATTTGATTGAACAGCACTTCCCAGTTGCGTCTCTCACGCTCAAGCCATGCTTGATTGCGTTCGAACAATTTTTCAGTGCCGTGACGCAGCCACTGTTCTAGCCGAGCGACGCGTTCAGGAAGACGCAATTTCGCTTCCTCAAGCGACATTTTCATCTCTGTCAGTTGATCGGTAACCTGATTTGCCCACGCCTCTAATGCCGAATGAGGCAGATAAGCAGGAAGATGTTCAAGTCGGTGTAACTCCTCTTCCCAATGCGGCAGATACTGGCTCAACTGGCGACATTGCTGATTATGCCACTCTTGATAACAATTCACCGCTTGACGCGCAAAAAGCCGACACTCTGGCCAAGGCAAGCCTTGCACCAGCCAGCTCTGTTGACGGCCATCCACTTCGTGGGCGAAAAATTGCAGCGCTCCCCAAAATAGGCCACGTTGAACTTTTACCTGACCATTCCATACGGTGAAAGGGATATGTTCTTCACTGCCAACCGACGCGAGCAGCAGATGGTTATCGCTCAATTCGACATGATGATACTCATTCTGGATAAAAAACTGCGCTGTCTGATTGGCGGTTAATAACATGGACAAATTGCTCTCGGTCTCATTTTTGCTTTGGTCGGGTTATACCATGATGACAATAGAAAATGTAGCCATTCATCCCCACACTGGCAGCCAAAGCACTGATTGGTGGATTCTCCAGCAACTGCAACTTTTTCTGTGTCTAGGTCATAATTCGTGACCTTTGTTCTGTTACACTGACAGCCACTTCGTTTTAGTCAATGATGCACAGGATACGTGTGAAATTCAGATCCCGGCTTCGCCATTTTTGGGCAAACAAAACCATTAATTACAGTGTGCTGATCTTACTGACGCTGCTGGGGGTGGTGATTCCCGCTTGGTATTATCAACAACATACCTTGATAACACCGTTAATTCTTGGCGTTATTGCTGCTGCGCTGGCAGAGAGCGATGACAGCTTTAGCGGACGGATCAAAGCCCTCATCCTCACGTTTGTCTGTTTTGCCATCGCGGCCTTTTCCATCGAACTGCTTTTTGCCACTCCTTGGCTGTTCGCTATCGGCCTGTTTATCTCTACCTTTGCTTTCATCATGCTTGGTGTGCTGGGGCCCAAATACGCCAGCATCGCTTTTGGTTCACTCCTGCTGGCGATTTACACCATGCTGGGCGCACATGAGAGCACCAATATCTGGTTTCAACCCCTGCTATTGCTGTCAGGAGCCGCTTGGTACTACCTGATGTCGATGATTTGGCAGATCCTTTGGCCAATGCAGCCCGTGCAGCAGAGTTTGGCCATGGTCTTTAGCCAACTCGCCAATTACCTGGATGCCAAGGCCAAGCTGTTTCATCCGGTCACCAATCTCACTCCCCAGCCGATGCGAATTGAAGCGGCGAGGCTCAACGCCCTAACGGTAACGGCATTAAATAACTGCAAAACCACTCTGCTTAGCCGCTCAAAACGCGGACACATTGACGGGCCGAGCGATCGCTTCCTTAACATCTATTTTATTGCTCAGGACATCCACGAGCGGGTAAGTTCAAGTCACTATCGCTACCAAGATCTGGCACTGCAGTTTGAGCGCTCTGACGTTCTCTTCCGTTTCAAATATTTACTCGAAAGCCAAGCCAATGCATGCCGAGAGATCGCCGAATCGCTGCGCCTTGGTAACGAGTACGCCCACAGTCAGCAGTCGATTTTAGCCTTGGCTGAACTGCAAAACGCATTAGGCTATTTGCAAGTGCAGAAAAATCCTGCTTGGAACAGGTTACTGGCCCAACTTAACTATCTGTTTAATAACTTGGCGACGGTGGAAAAACAGTTCAATAACATCAATAACCCGGACGCAGAAAGACCAGAAGAAGGGGTATTAGATGACACCAATCCGCACACGCTCAAAGCCATGTGGCAACGGATTCAGGCCAACATGCACCGCGATTCGATGCTGTTTCGCCACGCCATTCGCATGGCAATTGCCCTGACAGCGGGCTACGGCATCATCCAAGGGATGGGCATTGAGCGCGGCTACTGGATTTTGCTGACCACCTTATTTGTCTGCCAGCCCAACTACAGTGCCACTAAACAGAAGCTGACAGCTCGTGTGGCAGGCACGTTTGCTGGTTTGCTCATTGGCGTACCCTTGCTTACTTTTTTCCCTTCGCAAGAGAGCCAACTGGTATTTATCGTGGTATCTGGAGTGCTGTTTTTTGCATTTCGCATCAACAACTATGGGTTTGCCACCGGTTTTATCACCCTCTTGGTTCTGTTTTGCTTCAACCAACTCGGCGAAGGTTATGCCGTGGTTCTCCCACGACTTGCTGATACACTAATTGGCTGCGCACTGGCGGTTGCGGCTGTGGTTTGGATTCTACCCGATTGGCAATCACGCCGCTTACACAAAGTGATGGCGGATGCTGTGGAAGCGAATAAACAGTATCTGCTGCAAATTATTGGTCAATACCGAATCGGCAAAAAAGACAGCTTGGCCTATCGGATAGCAAGACGCAACGCACATAACAGCGATGCAAATTTATCTTCAGCAATCAGTAATATGCTGGTCGAGCCGGGCAAGTACCAAACGTCGGTCGATGAGAGTTTTCGTTTTCTCACCCTTAATCACGCCATGCTCAACTACATTTCAGCATTGGGGGCGCATCGCACGCGTTTAGATGATGAAACCACACATCAACTGGTTCTAGATGCGCATCGCGTCATTCATCAACATTTGGATGCACTGCAAGCACAACTTTACCACCATAGCGAATCCTGCGAATTGGACATCAATGATGAAGCAGAGCTCGATAAACGCCTGAGCGAATGGCGTGAGGATGACGAGAACAGTGTGCGTATGGTACTGCAACAGCTTCACCTTATTTATCGAATGATGTCAGAGCTGCACTCTTTGGCGAATAAATTTGCCATCCGAGTCGAAAAGTGAGGCGAAAATCAAAGCAAAAAATTTCACTCTCACCTAAACGCTTTCTGACATTTTTCGGACAATAAAACATCGTTCAATAATTATAGTGCTACTCATACCTTTAGCTTAAAGCGCAATTACCCGAAAGGACGTTGAAAAACGGAGGGTTAACACATGAGTAGCACTGATTTTGAAAAACTTCGCGATGCGTTGAAAAAACTGTCTCCTTTGCAGCTAAAACGTTTGCAAGGAGAGATTCAACTGGCACTAGTAAAACGCAATACTGATATTCTAAGCCGAGAAGAGCGTGATGCACTGGCTAGGCTTTTTGCATAAAGAGACCTACGCTAAAGAGACCAAAGTATAGTTGCCAGATTTGTCAAATCGCACTACCCTTGTATTAACAGATTAGTTTTTAGTCAGGTGCACAATGGCGATTTCAGGGATTCACTCAGGATATCAAATGATTCAGCAATCCAACCGGATGGCTGAAGACGCTGCTGTTGATCTCAACAAAAATAGCCTACCTTCTTCTGCTTCCTCTTCTTCGGATCCCCTTGCTTTTAATCGGGTAGATGCAGAAACCAAACCCGCCGAGGGAAAAATAGACAAAGCAAACTTTTCTGGTGATCACACAGATGCGTTGATGAAGCTCAACCAAGCTGCACGTTATAATCGTGTCGGCGCGACGGTTATCGAACGCAACAACGACGTTATCGGCTCTTTGCTTGATATCCAAGTCTAGTATTTTTTATTCCACTCCACCCATCAGATAATCCGGTTCATCCGGAAAATCGATACCTGAATGGCTTTTCTGATACCATATCGCCAAAAATAGCCAGTTAATGTCAACTTCACTTCTTTACCATCGCTTTGGAATACGCGGCCCTTTCCATTATTGCTCTA
>NZ_JZAM01000176.1:0-956 GCF_000960595.1 Vibrio sp. S234-5 | reverse complement strand
GCTATTGAATAAGTGTCCAGAAAACAGCGCCCACTGAAGCAAACTTGCCGACAAACTCAAAACTAACCAGCCGAGGGAACAAAGAAAAGCCATAAACCACTGATTTTTGGTGATTAAGCATAACGCCGCGTTAAGGGGTGAGTGCCGCATAAACCAAGTTTACGCAGACCATTTTCACCACAAAAATCACCGCATACCAAAAATGCCACGCGGCATGAATCCCACTTTAACGCCTTGTTATACCGCAGATCCATGCACATTGTAGGAACTTCTTTATCAATTGCTATAGTCCCGTATAATCGCGGCCAAATTACACCATACCAATCAGCAGTGAGTTGCAAATGTCCAAACTATTTTTTAAAGGCCGAATCGACGCTAGACAAAACCATGTCATTTCGGGCTATAACGTAAAACGTGACGTAAGAGCAGGCTCTGAAGAAGCTCCTATCCATGTTGTTGTCCAAACCGAAGCTCGTAAAGCAGAGATCGAAACATTACTTTCTGAGCATTCTATCGTAGCCCGTATTGTCATTGATTCAAAGCAACCAGAGAATACCGTTGAACTTGATACGCTACTAAACAAACCCAAGACTATCACTTACGCGAAAACACCAGAGCGTAATGAACCGTGCATTTGCGGAAGCGGCAAAAAATACAAAAAGTGCTGTGCTTAAATCTCGACAGTTACATTAAAAGCCGTCTTCTGACGGTTTTTATTATGTAGGGCGCTCTGTTCCAAAGTTAAAGCGGTATAACGCCGCGTTAAGGGGTGAATGCCGCATAAACCAACTTTCTGCAAACCACTTTCACCACCAAAATTCACTGCAAACCAAAAATGCCACGCGGCATGAATCCCTCTTGAACGCTTTGTTATGCTTAAGCTTCAATGACTTATGTTTTACCAAACTGAGATTAACTCAGCTTTAACTCACAAACAAAAGACTGAAAACCAAAAA
>NZ_JZAM01000175.1:0-412 GCF_000960595.1 Vibrio sp. S234-5 | reverse complement strand
ATCGTCGTGGGTGCGATTCTCGCGTTTGCATGGCCACCTGTCGGACAACTTCTTGATGCATTCTCTCATTGGGCAGCGTACCAAAACCCTGTACTCGCGTGGGCGGTTTACGGCGCGGGCGAACGTTCACTACTCCCGGTTGGTTTGCACCACATCTGGAATGCGCCGTTCTTCTTTGAAGTCGGCAGCTATGTAGACCCAGAAACCGGCAAAGAGTTTACCGGTGAGCTCACTCGCTTCTTCGCGGGCGATAAAACCGCAGGTTATCTGTCTGGTGGCTTTATGTACTCCATGTGGGCACTACCAGCAGCGGCACTGGCGATTTACCACTGCGCGTCTCCTGAGCGTAAGAAAATCGTCGGCGGTTTGATGATGTCTGCGGCGTTGACCTCTTGGTTAACCGGTATCACAG
>NZ_JZAM01000174.1:0-618 GCF_000960595.1 Vibrio sp. S234-5 | reverse complement strand
GGATGGGGCGAGTTGGCATACCAATGACATTGCAGAACCGTTTAGCAATGTCAGTATCATCAAGCTCCCGCCCTATTCACCAGAGCTAAACCCGATAGAACAAGTGTGGAGCTGGCTCAGACAACACCATCTTGCCAATCAGAGTTTTACCGATTATGAGGATATCGTGGAGAAAGTGTGCAAGGCTTGGAATCGATTCTTGGACAGTACAGATAGAGTTAGCAAGATGTGTACAAGAGAGTGGATTAATCTGACCAGTTAATTTTCCAGATTGGTATAATTTTCCAGATTGGTATTAGATACGACAAAGCCCTAGCACTTCTGCTAGGGCTTTGTCTGAAAAGTGGCGGAGCGGACGGGACTCGAACCCGCGACCCCCGGCGTGACAGGCCGGTATTCTAACCGACTGAACTACCGCTCCGCTGTCTGGTTAGACGTTTCGTCTACTTTTTTTGTCTTCAGATTTTTCTTAAAAATCTAAAGACAACAAGTTAAAGCCTGGCGATGTTCTACTCTCACATGGGGAAACCCCACACTACCATCGACGCTGTTTCGTTTCACTTCTGAGTTCGGGATGGAGTCAGGTGGGTCCAAAACGCTATGGTCGCCAAGCAAATT
>NZ_JZAM01000173.1:0-414 GCF_000960595.1 Vibrio sp. S234-5 | reverse complement strand
TTATGGGCAGGTTCTCTTTCTTACACAGGTAAGGGCCGAAGAGCAGCAGCGAACAACCACCGATGATGAGCGAGAAGAAACCTTGCCCCATTGCCGCTAGGATCAGTTTTCTATCCCACACTTGTCTGAAATCGGGCACGAGATAGTGGTTCAACCCTTCCATCGCGCCGTTTTGCGTCATGATGTAGACAAACAGCACAGCAAACAGCACAAGCAGTGCTGGCATCAAGCAGGTAGACCACTTTTCGATCCCCTGTTTTACGCCCCCTTGCACGCTCAGAATGGTCAACACATAGAAAACCAAGGTACCAAACGGGTGGCGCTCAACACTATAGCCTTTAAACCACGCACTGGCAGCGTCGAGACTGAGCAGACCGGTGATCGCTCCCAGCATAAAACGGATGAGCCGGCCGC
>NZ_JZAM01000172.1:0-2625 GCF_000960595.1 Vibrio sp. S234-5 | reverse complement strand
CAGCGCCAAAGAACAAATGTCCAGAAAACAGCGCTCACAAATACAAACTTGCCGACGAGCACAAAACCAACAAGCCGACGGAGCAAAGAAAAGATGCAACCAACTGATTTTGCGTGATTAAACATAACGCTGCGTTAAGGGGTGAATGCCGCACAAACCAACTTCCCGCAGACCACTTTCATCACCAAAACTCGCCGCATGCCAAAAATGCCACGCGGCATGAATCCCACTTGAACGCCTTGTTATATTTAGGGCTCATAGCGGAAGTGACCCGTAATTTTGAAGTCAAACAACATATCCTCAAGCACTGGACCTGAACCAATATTGTGAACTATTAGAGGCCGTTTACCATCCTGCGACAAGTCGTTCGTTACGATACCGATATGAGGCAAATTACCTGGGAGCATCCATGTCACGATGTCACCAGCTTTATAAGCCAAACCTTCATCACTAATCGTTAAACTTTGGCCATGTCGTTTGAAGAAAATCTGTAAATTCGGCACTCGACGATGGTCTATGTTGCGATCCGGTTTTGACAAACCCCAAATTCTGTTTGAGGGATACAGTGAAAAGTTGTCACGCATATCTTCGTGAACTAAGACTTGTAAATCTACGCCCAGTTTTCTGTAACTACGAATAATTACATCGGTACAAACACCGATACTAGGCGGCACATCTCCATTGGGATAGGCAATTTTTATATAGCTTCCATCATAAATTACCGTATGCGTTGTTCTTTCTTTTGCAGCTTCAACCAAATCTGACAATGAGTTGCCTGCGCTTACACTCGCACTCCACAACACGAGTAGGAGAAAAGATAGTCGTTCCATGACAGTTACCTAAAAAATATAACGCCGCGTTAAGGGGTGAATGCCGCATAAACCAACCTTCCGCAAGCCACTTTCACCACCAAAACTCACCGAAAACCAAAAATGCCACGCGGCATGAATCCCTCTTGAACGCTTTGTTATGCTTAAGCTTCAATGACTTACATTTTACCAAAACCGAGATTAACTCACCTTTAACTCACAAACAAAAGCCAAAAACCAAAAAACTGAAATGACTCATAATTTTTGAAAATCAGACTTTGAACTTTGGCAGATAAAGCCGAAAAACCTAAGTTCAAACTTCTGATTGAGCCAACCGCCCTAACCTCACGCTTGCCCGAAAATTGACTGAGGCAACACTCTGAATTTACAGCGCCAAAGAACAAGTGTCCGGAAAACCGCGCCCACTGAAGCCAACTTGCCGAGAAACACAAAACTCACAAGCCAAGGGAACAAAGAAAGACCATAAACCACTGATTTTTGGTGATTAAGCATAACGCCCTGCTAAGGGGTGAGCAATGCACTGCAAAAGCTACCGCACACCGCCTTAATCACAAAACTCACTGCATGCTGAAAATGCCACGCATTGCGAATCCCTCTTAAGCAGTTTGTTAGGCGCGCAGCTGTAATTGGTAAAAATCGGTTTCATCGTGCTTGGGGTTAGGACAACAATATACCCAACCATTACGCTTATAGAACTTTAACGCCCTTGTGTTCGTTCTGCTCACCGAAAGCACAGCACGATTACAACCCGCTCGTGTCAATTCTGTTTCGATGTAGATCTGAACTTGCTGGCTCAAACCGGAACCTCGAATTTCAGGCAACAAGTAAATCAAATGGACATAACCTGTATCTGGCTCGGGCGAAAAAGAACGAAACTCTAACTGCCCTGCCAATTGTCCATCCAACCAAATATGGATGTAAAACCAACCTGCTTCAGATTGCCTTTCTTGGATTCGTTCTCGATAACCTGCTATGAAATCATCAAAACCCGAATAGGTTTTGAAGCTGCAATAGTAAGCGTCCTTTCGAGCAGCTACGCAAAAATCATAATCTTGCGCCAAATTGATCACTTTAAATTCTACGTTCATCCCTAATCCTAAAGTGAATAGCGCCTAACGCCGCGTTAAGGGGTGAATGCCGCATAAACCAACTTTCTGCAAACCACTTTCACCACCAAAATTCACTGCATACCAAAAATGCCACGCGGCATGAATCCCTCTTGAACACTTTGTTATGCTTAAGCTTCAATGACTTACGCTTTACCAAACTGAGACTAACTCAGCTTTAACTCACAAACAAAAGCCGAAAACCAAAAAACTGAGATGACTCATAATTTTGAAAATCAGACTTTGAAATTTGGCAGATAAAACCGAAAAACCTAAGATCAAACTTCTGATTGAGCCAACCGCCCTAAACTCGCGCTTGCCCGAAAATTGACTGAGGCAACGCTCTGAATTTCCAGCGCCAAAGAACAAGTGTCCGGAAAACAGCGCCCAATGGAGCCAACTTGCCGACAAACACAAAACTGAAAAGCCAAAGGAACAAAGAAGAACCATAACTCACTGATTTTGCGTGATTAAGCATAACGCCCGCTTAAGGGGCAGCCAACGCTACTACCAAATTACCGCATAACACCGTAATCACAAAAACCAACGCATAGTAAAAATGCCACGCGTTGGCTGTCCCTCTTGAAGCGTTTGTTAGTTTTTGTGCTGCAACAAGAACTGCTCTAACATTTTACCAACCAATTCCGGAGATTCTTGATGCGACGAATGTCCTGTCAATGGGATATTCG
>NZ_JZAM01000171.1:0-845 GCF_000960595.1 Vibrio sp. S234-5 | reverse complement strand
TATCCTTTACGACTACATGGTCAAGTGCATGCAGGAGTTAGCGAAAGCGGAACCTGATATCGATGCACTCCTGCCTTGGAACTTCAAACACTAACAATATCGCCCCGTGGGTTCATGGGGCGGATACCAACTTACCCATAGACTAACGTCAAGCAAAGCAGCCCAACCTGTTTTAAAACATGTCATGTCCTATCCTTTTGCATCATTACACCAGCAGGTTCTGTTTTAGTGGTTTTATCAGATTTCATCCCTTTACCTACGTTATCGCGCCTAAAATCAAACATATTCATTTCAAATGTGTTAATGGATACTTGGTTATTCCCGTGACTATGAGCAATTAGGCGGTGATACGGTTCGCTGTAAGGGGCTTTTGCGCAAGAACCTCCGTACTCACCTGAGTTAACCAACACCACTGGTTGGAACATATGGTAGTGAAGTGCGTCAATCATAGTATCAAACGTATTTACATCTCTATTTAGTGCACATACAACATAAGCATTGGACTTATCTCGTAAGTCAGCACTTAAAGATATATCTGTGGCGTCATAACAGATTGAGCCTGTTAGTATAAAGCCTGTATCGTTAGGAAACCTAGGATGTTTTAATTCAAGCATCAATTGATACGGTCGCCATGACTGGATATGGCCTTTTTCCGCATACATCATATTTTGCTTTCCTTGGAACCGGATAAGCTCCTTTTGATTAGTATTGGCCTTTGGCAGGGCAAGATCATGAACATTTCTTGTACAACGCAAGGTTAAATTTGACCTGAAGCACGGTCTGTGATCTTATGCTCTTCTTTTGGGGAGCGACCATGAATATTAATACCATCAAAGCGCATTTCA
>NZ_JZAM01000170.1:0-1442 GCF_000960595.1 Vibrio sp. S234-5 | reverse complement strand
CAAGATAAGTTGGTTGGAAATATCAGTTTTAACAGTATTAACCGTCAACTTAAAAAAGTAGAGATTGGCTACTGGTTAAGCTCTGAATACCAAGGTAAAGGTATCGTGAGTAAGTCGGTTTTAAAACTGACCGACTTGGCTTTTACTGAGTTTGATATGGAAAAAGTTCAGATATCAGCAGCAAGCGAAAATATTCCAAGTCGTAATGTATGTGAACGTTTAGGTTTCTCGCTTGAGGGCATAATCAGTCGCGCAGAAAATTTGAATGGCCGAGTTGTAGATCATGCTGTTTATGGTCTAAATCGTACCCATTGGCCCAAAACATAACAAACGCTTCAAGAGGGACAGCCAACGCGCGGCATTTTTACTATGCGTTGGTTTTTGTGATTATGGTGTTATGCGGAAAGTTGGTAGTAGCGTTGTCTGCCCCTTAAGCGGGCGTTATACGCATTCAGTAAAGTGTCAATTTTCAAGTGAGATTTATGAATAAGAGTGACCCAACTCAGGAACAAGAAGACACAGAAGTAACTAGTGAAAGTCGATTTGTTAAATTGGCTAAAAATCAATCTCTACCTATATTGATTTCAATATTTGCTGTATTTATCTCATGCATTAGTGCTTTTTTTTCGTATCAAGCTAACCAGTTAGCAATAGCTCAGTACAAACAGGAAAGGTTATTAATATTAAAGGGAGTGTTTTCTGGAGAAGACAAGTTCAGCATGTCTGTTTTACCAATTTCAGATAGCGCTCATTTTATGAAAGGGCAAGTTGTCTTTCCATCAAAGATATACGGTGAGCCTGCACCTATAGCCTCTGACGGACAGGTGTTACGAATGGGTGCCGTTATGTTTGACTTAGAAGAGCTTTTTCTCGAATCAGTAAAGCCAGAAAGCGGCTTTGTGAAAATTGCAGATAGGGAAGTCCCGATAATTATCACAACATATTATGCGTCAAATGGTATCGGATATACTGACACGTCGCTATATATGCTTGGGATGCAAATTGTACTCGGAGAAGAAGAGTATGCTCGCCCTGAGGTAGACTTAAACAGCCTGTCGTTCATCATGCGCTTTGATGATCAAGAGTCGATACCCAATGGATTACTTGATGACTTACTCTCGGGAAAGAAATATATAAACTTACCTTCCGGAGTTCTTTGAAATGCGCATAACAAAGCGTTTAAGACGGATTCCCAACGCTTGGCATTCTCAGTTTGCTTCTACTTAAGTGTTTACGGCACAATACTTTAGGTCTAGTTGTCTGCGTTGCTCACCACTTAACGCGGCGTTATGCTTAATCACGCAAAATCAGTGTGCAGGGTTCGCGCATGTTATTGACGCACCTTTTTATCGAATTTCGGGATAAAATTTTTAGAAATAGATTGAATTAGCGATCTTGACGTGATCTTATACTGTTAAAAATAAAGCAGGATAAGACGAATA
>NZ_JZAM01000017.1:0-553 GCF_000960595.1 Vibrio sp. S234-5 | reverse complement strand
CGCGAGGTAATAGAGAAGCGTCTGAACCACGCAATAACTTTTGTGGGTCGACAGTGATGCGCAGACAAGTGATGGCTAAGGCGGGTGGATCGTCGGCAGCGTCAGATGTGTATAAGAGACAGACGGTGCCGCGTTTACCACCGTCAGTGCCGCTGGCATGTCGTTTGCATGCAGTTGCAATGCTACATTCTTCTCATCGATCAAACGAATCATATAGTTCAACTGCTCAGTACTTTGATCGGTATCGTAGAGGTCAAATAACTCTTTGATATCTGCAAGAGAAAAGCCCAATCGCTTACCTCGCAAAATCAGTTTTAGTCGAATTCGATCGCGACCATTGTAGATTCGAGTGTTGCCTTTACGTTCTGGAGTTAGGAGACCTAAATCTTCGTAGAAGCGAATACTTCGGGTAGTAATGTCGAACTCTTTCGCGAGCTCGCTGATCTTAAATGTGTTCATTCCTTAACCTTACGACTTTCGTATAACATTCATACGAATATACAATTCGTTAACGTTAAAGTAAACAAACAACACCCACTCTTGAGCCTTGATA
>NZ_JZAM01000169.1:0-503 GCF_000960595.1 Vibrio sp. S234-5 | reverse complement strand
TTCTAAAATCGACGCTTTCGCGATAGAGATAGATTTCGGGAGCACTGAGCATACGTTTCATGACAGCGCACCGATAAGTTCTGCAAGATAGGTCGCTGGCGTGCCTTGTGGGATGCTCAGTTCAACACTGTTTACAAGTAGTGTCATGTTGGCAACGACAGCGTGAATGGCTTGATACTTTGTGGTCTTTTCAACGACTTCTGCTCGGACAAAGCCTAGAGATACGTCAGTTTTATTGAGTTGCTGACGCTTGGCATAGAATGTTGAGGAGAAGTGGACTTTTACAGAAATTCACATGCTCGGAACAGGGCAACCATTTTGTTTTGTTAACTTCTAGATGAATAGTTGAGTTTCTGTCTTGGGACCACTTCTCACCACAGGGCAAGATCATGAACATTTCTTGTACAACGCAAGGTTAAATTTGACCTGAAGCACGGTCTGTGATCTTATGCTCTTCTTTTGGGGAGCGACCATGAATATTAATACCATCAAAGCGCATTTCA